>CAZOMF010000177.1:1919-5093 GCA_964580635.1 uncultured Dehalococcoidaceae bacterium | reverse complement strand
CGTCGTTGCGGATGGTGCGGTCCGCCATGGCGATGGGCCCGCCCTTGTTGAGGTTTTCCACCTCCGCCCGGTCGCGGCCGGCGGCTTCCTCCGGCGTCAGCGGCCGGACCTTCCGCCGCCCGAGCCGTGCGTACCGGACGGCCGGGGAGGACCACACCGCCACCACCTTGAACGCGTCCCCGTAGTGGCCTTTCAGCAGCAGGTACTCCTCCCACGAGTAGAGCCCGTCCACCACGACGTTACCCTTTTCCAGCCCGGCGTCGATGCGCGGCCGGCTGAGTTTCGCATAGGCGTCCATGCCGTGCTCGCGGCGGAGGGACTCGCGGGCGGCCCGCTCGTTGGCCTCATTGAGGGGCAGGCCTTTGGCCCTGACCGCGTCGTCGGTAATGTCCCCGAAGCGGACCCGCGTCCAGCCGTGCTTTTCGAAAACAGCGGCGACCTCGGACTTCCCGGAGCCGGTCATGCCCACCACGGCGACGACATACATATCCCCCATTATACGGGGTCGGGCCGCGAAAAACCACGCCAAACCGTTCGTGCCGTGTGCTATACTGGCGGTATGACTGACCCGGTCGATCTGACCCGCGCCCTGCGGGACGGCCTCCCCGCCGAAATCCTCGCCTTCCTCCGCGAGGCCGGCGACGCCGCCGAACGCCGCGGCGAACGCCTCGCTCTGGTGGGCGGGGCCGTCCGCGACCTGCTGCTGGGCCGCGAGACGTACGATATCGACCTCCTCGCGGAGGGCGATGCCGTCGGCCTCGCCGCGGAGCTGGCCGCTGAGCGCGGCGCCAAGGTGACCGTCCACCACCGCTTCGGCACGGCGAACCTCAAGCTGGACGGCTTCGAGGTGGATATCGCCACCGCCCGCGCCGAGTCCTACGCGCGTCCCGGCGCGCTGCCGACGGTCCGGCCCGGCGCCATCGAGGACGACCTCGTCCGCCGGGACTTCTCCATCAATGCCCTGGCCGTGATGCTCAATCCGGCGCGGTTCGGGGAGCTGCTCGACCCGCACGGCGGGCTGGCCGACCTCCGGGCGCGCGCCATCCGCGTCCTCCACGAGAAGAGCTTTATCGACGACCCCACCCGCATCTGGCGGGCGGTCCGCTACGAGCAGCGCCTCGGCTTCGCCATCGAGCCGGATACGCTGCTGCTGCTGGAGCGCGACCTGCCCGGCTTGAACGAGATCACCGGCACCCGTCTCCGCCACGAGCTGGAGCTGGCGCTGAAGGAAAGCGAGCCGGAAAAGACGTTGCGCCGCGCCGCCGGGCTCGGTGTGCTGCGGCAGGTCAATCCGCGGCTCGGGTTCGACGACCGCCGTTACGAGGCATTTACGACCGCCCGGGAACGTTTCGGCCGCACCGCCCATTTACCACTCGTCTACCTGGGCATCCTCACCGGTCAGCTGGATAGAGACGCCGCCGGGCAGGTCATCGCCCGGCTGAAACCGACCCGTCCCCAGGTTCAGGCCATCCGGGAAGCGGTGAAATTAAACGGTCTCAATCTCGGGCAGAACCCTTCCCCGAGCGAGGCGGACGCCGCGCTCAGGGGCTACGCCCTGCCCTCGCTCATGGCGGCGGCCTGCACGCGGGACGCGGTGACGGCGGAGCAGGTGGAGCTTTATGTCAACGTCCTGCGTCACGTGAAGACGGCGCTGACCGGGAAGGACCTGCTCGTGCTCGGCGTGCCGGAAGGCCCGAAGATGAAGGAAATCCTGGCCGCGCTGCGGGACGCACGGCTTGACGGGAAAGTCACCAGCCGGGAGGAAGAGGAAGCGCTGGCAAGAAGACTGGTGGCGGGCTAAAAGCTACGCCACTTCTTCGTAGGCGTTCTTCGCTTCGCAGACCGGGCACGTCTCCGGCGGTGTGCCGCTCACGGTGTGGCCGCAGTTCCGGCAGATGTGGTACGCCATGTCGTCCAATGTCTCGCCGGCCTTGAACTTCGCCAGCACGTCCTCGAACATCAGCTGGTGGCCCTTCTCCACCTCGTTGGCCCAGGTGAAGCTCAGCTGGGCGCGGTCGTTGCGTTCGCTCTGGGCGTCCTCGATCATGAGGGGGTACATATTGATGGTCTCCTGCTGCTCCCCCAGGGCGGCGGCCAACAGGTTGTCTTTGGTGCTGCCCACCCCGCCGATAACGCTCAGGTGGTTACGGGCGTGCACCGCCTCGGAGGCGGCCGCGGCCCGGAACAGCCTGGCTACCTGCGGCTGCCCGTCCCGTTCGGCCTTCTCGGCGAACAGGAGGTAGCGCCGGTTGGCGCCGCTCTCCGCCATGAAGGCGGTCTGGAGATCATCTTCCGTCCGTTCCGGCATGGGTCACCCCCATCAACAGTATTTCTTACAGTATAGTCCCCGGGGCGCTAGGGCCGCCAGCTAATCTGCGCCGGCTTCCGGTACGGGATGCGCGGATAGGTATAGCGCGGGTACCCCACCATGAGCGAGCCGCGCGGTTCCAGCCCGTGCGGCAGGTCGACGGCCTCCATCATCGGCGGGAAGGCGGCCGCCGCCGCGTTGAAGAAACCGCCCCAGCAGCAGCCGAGCCCGGCCGTGTTGGCCAGCAGGTCAAAGTAGGCTAGCGCGATGGCGCAGTCGCCACCGGACATGACGTTCTCCTTTTCCACGCAGGCCATCACCACCGCCGGGGCGTTGCGGAGGAACTCGTCGAAGCCTTTTTCCTGCCGCTTGAGCACCCCGGCCAGCATCTCTTCCATGGCCGGGTTGTTGGCGATCATCCACCTCATCCAGTCCGTCCCGAGCGCCGCCAGCTTCTTCATGGTCGCCCGCCCGGTGACGACGTGCCACTTCACTTCCTGGTTATTATGGCCGGTCGGGGCGTAGCGGGCCACGTCGATGAGCTTTTGCAGCTCTTCCCGCGGCACTTCCCTGTCCCGGAACTCGCGGACGGAGCGGCGGGAGCGGACGAGCTGCACCAGCTGTTCATGAGAGACACGAAGCCCTTTATCCACGGCGATGGTCTCCGCCAGCGGCGATTCGGCGTGGTCGAGGCTGGCGGAGGGGCAGACGGCCACGCAGTGCCCGCAGCGGATGCAGATCTCCTCCGTGCCGGGCAGCAGCCGGGGGAAACTCCCCTCCCGAAAGTAGACGATGCCGGCGGGACAGACAGCGGCGCAGGTACCGCACCTGGTGCAGGTGTCTTTATCGACGGTCAGCAGAGACAT
>CAZOMF010000177.1:0-1819 GCA_964580635.1 uncultured Dehalococcoidaceae bacterium | reverse complement strand
CGCTCCAGCCACGGCGTGTGGCCGCATTTCTCCAGCAGGTAGAACCGGAAATCTTTCAACCGCTCGGCGAGCGGCTGCCGGACGCCCTCGGCGGGATGGGGGTCGTAATCGCCGTGGATGGCGACGACGGGGCACTTGATGGTGGCGGCCATCTCCACCAGCCGGCCGGTGGCGCGCAGTCCGGCGGCGGCCCCCCAGACGCGGCGGTTGATGCGCTCGCTGTAGCCGAGGCCCTCGTCCTCGTGGGGCAGCAGGTCGTAGGCGTCCGTTTTCTCGAACATGGCCCCCAGCTCGGCCATGGGGTCGTCCTTCTCGCTGGTGGGGTCGCCGATGCGCTCGATAAGCTCCAGCGCGTGGACGCGCTCCGCCTCGGTCATGCGCTCGAACCGGGTCGGGACGATGCCGTCGGCATCGTGCGGCCGGAACGGGCCGCTGGCGACGAGGATGAGCTTCTTCACCAGCTCCGGGTGGCGTATGGCGAGCAGCCAGCCGAGCCAAGCCCCCCACGAGTGGCCGATGACCGTCACCGGGCCGGCAGCGTTGGCGGCGATGACCTGCCGCAGCTCGCGGAGCTGGCCGTCGATGGTGTCCTTCGTCTGGATGGGTTCGAGCACCCCGGTGAACTCGCCGAGCTCCCGCGCCAGCCGTCCGGCCGCGCCGTAGGCCCCCGGCCCGCCGTGGAGCACGGCGACCGTATACGGCGGGTCCCCCCACGTCCTCAGGTTTATCATAGCGTGCTGACCACGTGCGCCCGCAGCCCCTGGTTCATGCAGCGCACCGCCAGGTCGTCGGCGCGGGCCTTGTCCGCGAACATGGTGTAGAGGGCCGGCCCGGAGCCGCACAGGTGGACGAACGGCGCGCCCAGCTTGTCGATGTGCTCCCGGTAGACCTTCAGGATGGAGCCGGTGGCGAAAGCGACGTTCTCGAAATTGTTGACGAGCATGGTGGGGCGGAAGGGAAGGCGGGTCACCAGCACCTCCACGAGGCGGCGTGTCGTCTGGCCGTCGGTGAAATGGCTCGCCCGCAGGCTGGCGTACATCTGGGCCGTCTTGCCCTTCTCCGGCGCCACGTCCGGCAGCATGAGCACCACCCAGCGGCGCGGGAGGGCCGGCAGCAGTGTTATCCGCTCGCCGCGCCCCTCGGCGAGGGCGGTCCCGCCAAAGACGAAGAACGCCACGTCCGAGCCGAGCTCGGCGGCGATATCGGCGAGCTTTTCCCGTTCCCAGCCGAGACCCCACAGCTGGTTCAGGCCCAAGAGCGTCGCCGCCGCGTCGCTCGAGTCCCCGCCGAGGCCGGAGAGGAGCGGGATGGTCTTCTCCACGCGGATGTCCGCGCCCTTGCGGACGCCGGCCTTCTTCCGCATCAGTTCGGCGGCTTTGGTCACGAGGCTGTCGCCGGGTATCCAGCCGTCCAGCGTGCCGGTGACGTTGAGCCTGCGCCCTTCCTCGAAATGGAGCGTATCGTACATCCCCACCGCCTGGAGCACGCTCCGCAGCTCATGGTAGCCGTCCGGGCGCTTGCCCAGGATCTCGAGCGTCAGATTCAGCTTGGCGGGGGTTTTCAGCGTCAGCACAGGCTACTCCCTCTCGATATCGATCGCCGCCCGCAGCACGGCGGCCCATTCTTCCAGTTCCAGCGTCTCGGCGCGGCGGCGCGGGTCGATGCCGGCGGCGTTCAGTAACTCGGTCGCTGCTTCCTTCGTCATTTTGAGCCCTTGGGCCAGCGAGTTGCCGAGCTGCTTGCGCGCCGCGGTGAACCCGGCCCGGACGACCTTGAAGAAGGCGTCCTCGTCCACGTCGACACGTGGCTGCGGCAGGAC
>CAZOMF010000176.1:0-5144 GCA_964580635.1 uncultured Dehalococcoidaceae bacterium | reverse complement strand
CCGGCTACCTTTTCGATGCCACCGGTTCCTACCGCTCCGCCTTCGAGGTCTGCGCGGCCGCGGCCGCCCTCGCCATCATCGCCCTGCTGATGCTGCGGCCGGTGAGGCAAGAGGAAGAGCCGGTCAGATAAAAAAAGAACCCTCTACCAGGAAGGTTCTTCCAATACGGAATCTGGTACCCCAGGGGCGACTCGAACGCCCGACACGCGGTTTAGGAAACCGCTGCTCTATCCACCTGAGCTACTGGGGCACGCATAGCGTCCGTTACAATTGTAGGCCTTGGACACTCCCGGCGCAACCGCCGTCAGGCCAGCCCGGCTTCCTCGATGATCTCGGCCGCCCAACGGCAGGCCTCGCCCACCACCTCCGGGCAGTGACGCTCGTGGGCCCCGGCCTGCTCGAACTTCCGGAACTCCTCCGGGTCGGCCAGGTAGTACGGCCGGCCGAAGATCTTCGTCTGGATGTTGCGGCAGACCACCGAGCCGTACTCCTCAATGAAGCGGTTGTGGAGCTTCTCCACCAGCCCGAAATTGCGCTGCATCGCGCCGATATCGGACAGGGCGTCCCGCTCCCGCCCGAGCCGGGAACCGATCCACAGGACGGCCCCGCTGTAGGCGCCGCAGCTGCCGTCGGTGAAGCCGCCCCCGCCTCCTGCCAGTCCGGTAGCCGCCTTGAGGACCTCGTCGTCCCTGACATCGTAGGCGTCCTGAAGGGCGGCGACGACGCACTGGCTGCAGCCCCCGTAGGTCTGCTCGTAGTCCCTGCCCAGTTCGTAGGCTTTATCCGCGGTGTTGTCCGCCACGTAATCCTCCTTTATGGGCTGCGCACGATACCGGCTGTTCTAGTAGATGTGCTTCTTGCCGGCCTGCATCATCCCGTGGGTGACCGATGCGCCGGAGATGTCAACGATGTGCGCTCCCCCGTCGATCAGCAGCGCCGAGCCGGTCATGAAGGACGAGTCATCGCTGGCCAGGTAGCTGCACAGACCGGTGATGTCCTCCGGCTTGGAGACCCGCCGCAGCGGTACGTCCTGCGAGAAGTAGGCGAGCGCCCCGGCCTTGTCCGTGCCCAGGTTCCGCGCCAGCGGCAGTATCATCTCGTCGAGCAGCTCGGTGTCGATGCCGCCCGGACACACCGCGTTGCAGCGGATGTTCTCCGGTCCGTAGTCGAGCGCCACCTGCTTCGACAGCATGATGAGCCCGGCCTTGGCGGTGCAGTAGGCCGGCAGCTCCGGCAGGCAGCGCGTCCCGCCGAGCGAGGCGATGTTGATGATGGAGCCGCCGCCCGCCTGCTGCATGTGCGGAATGACCTCCCGCATCACCAGGTAGGGACCGGTCAGGTCCACGTCGATGACCCGCTGCCAGTCTTTGGGCGCCAGGTCCGTCACCTTCGCTTTGTTGTCCGTGGCCGCGTTGTTCACCAGGACGTCTATCTTCCCCGCGATGTCCAGCGTCGCCTTGACCATCCGGGCCACGTCTTCTTCCTTGGAAACATCCCCGGCGCAGACGGCCACGGAGCCCGCCGGGTAGGCGGCCGCTGTTTGCTCCAGCTTTTCCTGCCGCCGTCCGGTGATGCAGACCTTCGCGCCGTCGTTGACGAAGCGTTTCGTAATGGCCGCTCCCAGACCGACACCGCCTCCCGTGATGAGCGCGACTTTCCCTGTCAGGTCCATGTTTTCCTCCTTAAATCAAGACAATGTTGCTGTAATGATGGTGCCGGCTAGTCGTTGCGTTCCCCGGTCATGGACACCGCCATACAGACGAACGGCCGGGTGATGCTCTCGGTGATGATGGGACAGTGCCACAGCCCCGCCGGGGCGATGAGGACGGTCGGCTTGTCGAAGGTGAACCACTCCTGGTCACCCTCCGGCCCGATGGAGACCCGCACCGTCGCCCCGAGGTCATCGAGGGCGTACGGGTCGGTGCCGATGAAGTAGACCGCCTCGTCGTACTTGTGGACGTGCGGCTTGGACGAAAGCCCGGTCTGCCCGGTGGCGTAGCCGCAGGCGTAGATGACGTGCTGCTGTATCCCTCCGAGCTGCTTGGCCCCCACCGCGAACAGCGCCCCCGGGCCGGTCCCCTTGTGGAACGGTATCTCCTGGATATACTGCGCTTTTTCAGATTCAGGCATCGGTTTTCCTCTCGCGCGTTATTCTTCCCACTTGCGTTGGAGCTCTGCCTTGAATACCTCCACCCGCGCCCGGTGTGCGTCCCCGCCCGGTCCGGGCTGGGGCGGCCCCTCGCGGTAGGGCATCTCGGCCAGATTGGCCAACGCCTCGGACATCTTCTGGAAGGGGATAGAGATGAGGAACAGCCCGGCCGGGAAGATGTTCATGGCGGCCATGCCCAGGCCCAGCCCGGTGACCACATAGTTCATCTCGCCGCTGATGACCGGGTAGACCATGAGCCAGGAGCAGGCTACCACCGGGGTCACCTTGCTGACCATCGGTTCACCGGTCGAGTAGTTGAGCGCCCGAACGATCGTCGGGGCCTGTTCCATGCTGGCGGTGATGACGAGGACGTCCGGGTCGAAGGTAAACTGGTCGTAGGCCGAGAAGGCAACGTACTGCACGGACCCCTTGACCATCTGCGGCAGGTCGTAGTATAGCTGCCGGTTGGCGCGGGGTTCCTTGAACAGCCCCTCGTCCCCGCCGAAGAGCCCGCTGTTGTAGATGGAGGGGAAGTCCTCGAACCCCAGAATGTGCGGCTCCACGCAGTGCCAGTTGTCCGGCGCCACGTAGAACGGCTCACTGATCTGGGCCTCCCGGATCATCTCGCAGAAGTTGCGCGCAATATCCAGCTTGCGGATGTCCTTCGGCCGTGTGGGCAGGTACTTCACCCCGATGGGCTTGCGCTCGAAGTGGAACCGGTCGAGCACGGAGTAGTCACGTACGGTTGCGGTCATGGCAGGCTCCTTTCCCGGCGGGCTTCCTCTAGGTGAAGAGGTCCGCCTGTATCTCCGCGGCGATGCGCCGCATTTCTTCCTTGTGGCCTTCCCGCCCCAGGCGGTAGGACTCCGGCTCCCAGACCATCTCCCGCAGGTTCTTCATCATGTCCGGGATGCGCTGCTTGGGGATGGTCATCAGCACGCGGCCTTCCGGGAAGGCCTTGCGGGCCTTCATCCCGAAGCCGAGCCCGGTGATGGTGAAGTTGATCTCCCCGGTCAGGTAGGGGTGCATGTAGAGCCAGGCGCAGCCGGCCACCGGGGTGCCCTTGGCTTCCCACATCTCACCGGTGGCGTAGGTGCGGGCGCGGTTGAGGATCTCCGCCTGGCTGACGCTCGCCATGATGATGAGCAGGTCCGGCCGGAAGGTCATCTTGTCGAGCGGGGCGTAGGCGACGTATTTGATGCTGTCGTCCTTGACCCGGGGGAGGTACTCATAGATATGGCGGTTGGCGGCGTCGGTCTTGTAGACCCCGAGCTTGGGGCCGACCTTGCCGCTCTCGAAGACGGGGTCCTCCTTGAGCATCCCGAGCAGCAGCGGTCCGATGCAGCCTATCTCGGCCTGGGTGACGTAGAAGGCCCGGCCGTTCTGGGCGTCGGCGACGAGCTCGCAGAAGTCCCGCCCGGGTTCCATTTTGGTCAGGCCGGCGGGCCGGCGGGCGGCGAACTTCACCCCGACCGGCGGTCGCTCGAAGTCGAATTCCTTCAGTATGTCGAACTGGCCCATTTAGTCCTCCACGGCACGGGCGCCCGGAAAAGGTTACCACCATAATAGGCAAGACGGGAGTAATATTTCAAGTCCGGCGGCTCCGGCCCGCGCTACCGGATGAGCCCGCGCTGCCGGAGGATGGTTTCCACCTGCTCGCCATCGCGAGCGGTAAAGCCGATGTTCATCCACTGCGTCTTCAACTTCATGACGAAGAGGCGGTCCCGCCGGGGACGGTCGTTATCGAGCGGGAACCACGTTTTCAGGGTACCGGTGCCCCAGATGCGCCACTTCCCGTTCCAGACGGTGGGTTTCTTGACGACGATCTCGCGCACGTCGGTGAAGCCGACCGTCCGGGACCGGCCATTGAGGTAGTAGTTGCGGAAGGTGACGGCATCCTCCGTGATGCTGACCAGACCGTCTTCGTAGAGTACCTGTCCGCTCATGACAACCTCCCGGTACCGACCAGTTTTTCCAGTACGACGGCGACGCCGTCCTCGTCATTGGAGAGGGTGGTGTAACCGGTGATGTCGAGGACCTCGGCGCAGGCGTTGGCTATGGCGACGGCGGTGCCGCAGGCACGGAGCATTTCGACGTCCGGAATATCGTCCCCGATGGCGAGGACATCCGCGAGGGTCCAGCCGGCGGAGGCGACGAGCCGGGCGATGGCGTGCGGCTTGGTAGCCTGCGGGGCGTTGACGTTGAGGAAGGTCAACCCGTCCGAGGGGACGACGGTGATGGCGTCCCCGAACCGGTCTTCCAGGGCGCGCACGACGTGGGATAGGTCCCGCTCCAGCCCGCCGACGGCCACCTTGGTGACCTCGCTTTGGAGCGCCTGCTCCAGGGTCAATTGCATCTCCGGGAAGGCGGCGTTGACGCCCCAGAGGGCCACGGCGTCGCGGGGGCGGTTGGTGCCGAACTCGTCGCCGTCCAGCTCCAGCGTCACTCTCATTTCCGGCTCCATCCGGAGGACGAAGGCGATGATATCTTCGACGAGGGGACGCGGCAGGACCTCCTTGAACGAGCCGGAGAGCGGGGGCACGCCCCGGGCCACGCCGCCGTTCTGGTTGACGAAGGAGAACGAGGCCAGCTCCTTCTCGGTGAAGAGACGGGGCATCCAGCGGGCCGGACGGGCGGTGGCGATGATGACGGCCATGCCGCCGGCAGCGCAGTTAGTGAGGGCGCGGCGGTTGCGTTCGGAGAGCCCGCCGCGACTGTCGAGCAAGGTGCCGTCAAGGTCGATGGCGACGGCCCTGGGGAGGCTGGTGAAATCAGGGAGTTTCACGCTTGTTCTCCGCGGCCCGGGCGCCGGGAAAGATACCCACATAATAGGGAAAAGAGCAGGGAGTTTTCAAGCGAGGGAGGTGTTCGGGAGGGCTGATTTCAGGGCAGACTTTCACACCAGCGCGGAATATTTTAAATCCAGTGATTTTTACAAAGCGTGTCCTTTTTCCAGCTACGGAGCGGGCGGGACTGCCCCGGTCACCATCCGGGC
>CAZOMF010000175.1:0-5195 GCA_964580635.1 uncultured Dehalococcoidaceae bacterium | reverse complement strand
TCTTGACGAGCACGCCGTTTACCCGGTGGGCACGGATGGTGCAGGTGCCGTAGCAACCCCCGCACGTAGATTTGACCCAGACATCTTCCCATATCTCCGGGTCGCCCTTGACCGACATGCCCGTAATCGGCTTTTTCTGTTCAGCCGACGCGTCTTGTTTGGACATTGTCATCTGTCAGTCCACCTCCTGACGATCTGTATTTGGTTGTAAATGAACTCCGTGTAAGCCGGCGACCCCCGCGCCGGGGGTCCCGACGGGTCGTCACCTTATGGTATCACCTCCTTAGTCTGTTGCTCTTTTATCTCTCCCTATTTCTCGGCGTAGGCGTCGACGAGGGCCTTGAGGAGCGTGAAGCGTTCCTCGACCTGGGTCTGGAGCGCCGCGATGCCTTCTTCCTTCAGGTGAGAGAATTTCCGCATCAGCTTCATGAAGTCCGTGATCGGAACCGGGTTGGCGACATTGACCGTGATCTTCGGCTTGCCGTCGTAGGCCTCCCAGAGCGGGAAGTAGTTGGAGCGGACGGCCTGGCGGCAGACCTCGATGACGTTCTGCGAATCGATGCGCCAGCCCACCGGGCACGGCGAGAACACGTGCAGGTAGACGAAGCCTTCCTTGGCGGCTTCCTTGGCCTTCTGGAGCTTCTTGACGTAGTCTTCCATGTGGCTCAGCGTGGCGGTGGCCATGTAGACCGGCCGGTGCATGAGCATGATCATGGGCATGTTCTTCTGGCGGGTCGGCTTGCCCTTGCCGATCTTGCCGACCGGCGTGGTGGTGGTGGCGGCGCCGAGCTGGGTGGAGGAGCTCCGCTGGTTGCCGGTGTTCATGTAGCCCTCGTTATCATAGGCGAGGTAGATCATCTTCTCGTTGCGCTCGGCGGCGCCGCTGAGGGGCTGGAAGCCGATGTCCGTGGCGCAGCCGTCCCCGGTGAAGCAGACGACGGTGGCCTCCTGGCCGGTCTTCTGGAAATAGCGGGTGAGGCCGGTGGCGGAGGAGGCGACGCCGGTCATGACGTTGGCGTAGTAGGAGAGGTGGTGCCAGGCGCCGACGTTCTGGCCGTGGAGCACCGGGGCCGAGCAGGACGGTGTGCCGGCGAAGACGACGTTCTCGCCGAGGACGCGCGGCACGGTGCGGGCGGTGAGTTCGAGCGGGCAGCCGGCGCACCAGGCGACGCCGCCGGAGAACTGGTCCTCCGTGGTGTAGTAGTCAAAGACGCGGTTGCGCTTCAGTTTTTTGGTTGCTTCAGCCATTTACTGTTCCTCCATGGGTATCCAGGTAATCTCGTTATAGGGCTTGCCGGCGGCCGCCGCGGCGGTCTCGTCGACGATGCGTCCGACGTGTTCTATCGTTATGTCAAGGTTGGCCAGGCCGTCGATGTAGCTCAGGATGGGAATATCGCCAGCCTTGGTCTGAAGCGCCTTGAGCTCGACGGCCATAGGGCCGTAGTTCCAGCCGAAGCAGACGGAGCGATCGATGACGCCGACCGCCTTCTTCCCCTTAAGCGCCTCGAGGAGGCGCTGCTCCGGGAAGGGCCGGAAGAGGCGGAGCTTGATGAGACCGACCTTCATGCCGTCGGCGCGCTTGACATCGACGACGGTCTTGGCGGTACCGGCGGCGGAGCCGGAGGTGAGGATAACGTAGTCCGCGTCCTCACAGCGGTACTCCTCGATCTGGCCCCCGTAGGAGCGGCCGAAGTAGTCCGCAAAGAGCTTATCGATTTCGTCCACCTTGGCCGGGACGCGCTCGAAGGCCTGGACGTGCTTCCAGCGGGCCTCGACGTAGCCCATCTCCATGCCGTGAGAGCCCATGCCGACGGACTTGCCGGGGATGATGCGGGGGCGCTCCGGCATGTCCTTGAGGGGGGCGAGGTAGTTGTCCACGTCCTCCTGCTCCGGAATCTCTATCTCCTCGGCGAGGTAGGAGAGGTAGTAGCCGTCATAGTTGACCATGACGGGGAGCTGGATATCAAAGTCCTCGGCGAGGCGGTAGGCCATGATGATCTGGTCCATGATCTCCTGGTTGTTCTCGACGATGATCTGGACCCAGCCGGAGTCCCGGGTGGAGATCATGTCCTGCTGGCCGCCGGCCACGGCGTGGATGCCGGGGGTCTCGCGGTTGACGTTGACCATCACGACGGGGGCGCGGTAGGCGGCCGTCTGGAGCAGGGTATCGTACATGAAGACGAGGCCGTAGGAGGAGGTGGCGGTAAAGGTGCGGGCGCCGGCCAGGCTGGCGGCGCTGACGACGTTCATGGCGGAGTTTTCGCCCTCGACCTCGACGATCTCGGCGTCGAGCTCGCCGTTGGCGATGTAGGCGGACATCTGCTCCGCCACCTCGCTCTGGGGGGTGATGGGATAGAGGGAGACGACCTCCGGGCGGCAGAGGCGCCCGGCGTTGGCCGCGACGTAGTTGCCGGTCAGGACCTTGACGGCCCCCTGTTTAGCTTTCATCTTTTTTAAACTCTCCTTCCGAGACCATGGTGATAGCACCGCGGGGGCACTCGTGGGCGCAGATCCCGCATCCCTTGCACCAGGTGAGGTCCGCCTCGTAGTGGTCGCCCATGTCCCGCATGCAATTCGGCGGGCAGTAAATGGCGCAGAGGCCGCAGTAGTTGCACTTGGAAGCATCCAGGACGGGGCGCGAGGTACGCCAGCTTCCCGTGTCCAGCGCGAGCAGCTTCTCCCGGGAATTGGAGATAGACTGCTCCGTCTTGAAAATCATTTTGTGTTTTACCATTTGATAACCTCTACTTCCTTGAAGCCGCGTTCGGCGCTCCGGTAGTTCCTGTCGAGGAGCTCCTGGCCGGAGAGGTAGTCCTTGAGGCTCTCCAGCAGGGACTCCAGCTTGAGCCAACCCGTGACCGCGGCCAGGGCGCCGAGGAGGGCGGTGTTGGGGATGTCCCGGCCGATCTCGTCCACGGCGATGCCGGTCGCGTTGACGAAGCCGCCGGTCTTGACGTTGGGATGGGGCTGCTCCTTCATGGGCGTGGCCGAATTGAGGATGAGGATGCCGTCCTCCTTGAGGCCGGTGTACAGGGTGGGCAAGGTAAGGAGGCCGGGGTCGATGACGGCCAGGCAGTCCGGCGTGTAGATCTGGGTCTTTTCCCGGATCTGTTTATCATCCATGCGGGTAAAGGCGGTGACGGGGGCGCCGCGGCGCTCGAACCCGTACATGGGGAAGGTCGCCACGTGTTTGCCTTCGACGACGAAGGCGCTCGCCAGTATCCTGGCGGCGGTCACGGCACCCTGTCCGCCGCGTCCGTGAAATCTGATCTCTTTCACCGTTCCATAATCCCCTCTGATTTCATATTCAGCGCTGTTCCGGGGGCCGCGCTGTGGGGCCCCTTACTTCAGGTTATTCCGGCAAGGCCCCGGCACGATGCCCGTTGCCGGCCGACCGGGCGGCCAGCCGCGGCAGCAGGTCCTCGCGGAGATGGCGCATGATGCCGACGAGCTGCTCCTCCTGCTCCTTGTCCAGACAGCCGAGCGCCTCGCGGCTCAGCTCCTGGACGACCGGGCTGAGGTTGTTGGCGACGTTCCAGCCCTTGTCCGTGATGACGACCTTGACGGAGCGGCGGTCATCGGTGGAAGGCACCCGCTTGACGACGCCCTCGCTTTCGAGGGTGTTGAGGGCGGCGGTGATGGTGTTCTTGCCGCGGAAAACGCTCTCCGCGATTGCCGAGGGGGTCATCTCGCCGCCGTTCTTGAAGAGGGTGGTCATGATGTTGAAGCGGATGAGAGTGACCGCGTGATCACGGAGGGACACCTCGAGGTAGCGGGAAAGGACCTCGAACGAGGCGAGGACGGACAGCACCGTCCCCAGGGGGGTCTTATCGGTCCTCTTGCTGATTTCCTGGCTGCTGGTCATGCGGGTACCACGAGCGGCCGAACCGGGGAATGAGTACAAACAGGTTCTATGCCGAATTAGTTTATACCCGGGCAGGCAGCATTGTCAACAGGCATTCACCTTTATTTCGGCATCTCGATAGGAAACAAAGCCGCGACAGGCGGCGAATTTTTGTTCTATATCGAATAAAAACGCCGCCCTGGAGGCGGCGTTTTCAGTCTACGTATTGGCTACTCCGTTCCGTCTAGGGAATCACGCTGACGCCGTTCACGGCGAGGGCATGGACGAAGGCTTCCGTGTTCGGGATGCCGGGTATCCAGTTATCGACCTCTATTTCGATCTTAGTGACGACGCAGTTGGCATCGATGACGGTCGATACGTTCCCGGCTTTCCAGTCGGACAGCGTCCCGCCGATGAAGCCGGAGGCCCCGCTGTACGGAGGCGCCGCCGGAAGGCCCACGGTGACCGGCCAGGGGCCGGCGGCCGCCGAGTTGAGCCAGGCGAACGCCGAATTCGTGACGGCCGTCGGGCCGCCGCCGTCGTCGGCGAACGTCTGATACCAGGCGCCCGTCAGGGCGCCGTACGCGGTGGCGCCGTTGGGTTCGGCATAGTGGGTGCTGCTGTTATAGGCGTACTCGAAAACCAGCGTGTCCTGAACGCCGTCCGACCGCATGACCGTCACATCGACGTGGGGAGCGTAGCCGGCGACCAGCCATTCCTGCCAGGCGATGCTGTCAAGATCGCCGAGCGTCAGCGGCTGGTTCGGCACGAGGGCGATACGCGCCTCGTTACCATCGCCGACCGTCCCGGTCGTCTGGAGCTTGACGGCCGTGGTACCGGTGGTCGCCGTATCATACTGGACCACCGCCGTGCCGGAGGTCTTGACCTGGAACGAGACGGCGAAGGCCGGGAAGACGCCGGCCGGACCCTGCGGACCTTGCGGACCGGTGTAGCCGGCGCCAGCCGGGCCTTGCGGTCCGGCCGGTCCCTGCGGACCCGTGGCTCCCTGCGGACCCTGCGGACCCGCGGGGCCTTGCGGGCCGGTGGCCCCCTGCGGGCCGGCGGGACCTTGGGCGCCGGCAGCTCCCTGGGGGCCGGTTTCACCCGTCGGGCCGGCCGGGCCCTCCGGTCCCTGGGGACCGGTATCCCCCTGGGTACCCTTCAACGAAGAGAGCGCCGAGGGAGCGACCTGTGAAAGGAGGTCGGGGTGGCTGTTGATATAGCCGACGATCGCCTGCGCGTCCTCGTTAGGGTTCCCGGTGCAGCCGGAGATAAGAAACGGAACTGTGACGAGAATGATGGCCAGGACAACAAAAACTGCTCTTTTTTTCATAATCGCATCCTTTCAGCA
>CAZOMF010000174.1:0-5293 GCA_964580635.1 uncultured Dehalococcoidaceae bacterium | reverse complement strand
CCGAAGCGCACGTAGAGCGGGACGACACTCACGCCGATTTCATCGGTCAAATCGCCGGTGATGTCGGACAGCGTGTCCGTCACTATTTTTACCGTCATGCAGGCACCTCGTCTATTCTACCGATATGATATAGCTGTAGTGGGGCTGTCCACCCTTGATAAGCTCCACCTGCACGTGAGGATACTGCTCTGAAATGGACCGGTTGATGAGCTCCACCTCCTCGGACGCCGCGTCGGTGCCGTGGTAGATGGTCACCACCTCGTACTTCTCCATCGCCAGCCGCCCCAGCAGCTGGTTGAGGACGTTGAGGTTGCTGTCCCCCACCGCAATGAGCTCGCCGTCCATGAGGCCGATGGGCTGCTTGCGCTTGATCTTGGTCCCGTTGATCTTGGCGGCCCGTACCGCCTTGGTGATCTCGATGGTGACGACGGATGAAAGCGCCTTTTGCATGATCTCGCTGTTGGCCTTGCAGTCCGCCTCGTAATCGAAGGCCAGCAGGGCCACCACGCCCTGCGGTATCGTCTTGGTCGGCACCACGCAGACGTTTTTCTCGGTCAGCTCCTGGACCTGTTTGGCCGTGTTGATAATGTTCTTGTTGTTGGGCAGCAAAATGACGTTGCTGGACGGCGTGGCCTCCACGGCCTGGAGGATGTCCTTGGTGCTCGGGTTCATCGTCTGGCCGCCGGGCACGGTGGCCGCCGCGCCGAGACTCCCGAAGACGTCGATGATCCCATCCCCGCTCGCGATGGCGATGACCGCCGTGTCCGTGGTGGGCTGCCGCTCCTTCTGCATCTCCAGGAAGTCCTGGTGCTGCTCGTCCATGTTGCGGATGCTCACCTGGTGCATCGTCCCCAGCTTGGTGGCGAACTGCACGATGGTCCCCGGCGTCAGCGTGTGGATGTGGATGCGGACGGCGTTCTCGTCGCCGACAACGATGAGGGACTCTCCCTTGCGCAGCAGGCGCTTCCTGATGGCCACCGGGTCGAGCTTCTCGCCCTTGAGCAGGAACTCGGTGCAGTAGCCGAAGGGAACCTCGCTCACCTGGCCCGGCTGCTCGGTGACGGCCACGTGGGGAAGCTCGCTGACGATGATCTGCGGCTTGCGGAGCCGCATCAGGTCGGTCTCGCCGCGCAGGTAGCGGAGCGCCCCGTCGAGAATGGTATAGACGCCCTGCCCGCCCGCGTCGACGACGCCGGCGTCCTTGAGCACCCGGAGGAGGTTCGGCGTCTGGGCCACGGACTCGGCGGCCGCGTCCACGGTCGCCTCCAGCACCTCGATGATGTCCGTCACGCCTTCGTCCACCTTGGCCTGGGCGGCCATCGATACGTCCCGGATGACGGTGAGCATGGTCCCCTCGACGGGGTTGCTCACGCCGTTGTAGGCCACCTCGGAAGCCTGCTTGAGCGCCTCCGCCAGATCGGCGGCGGTGAAGTTGTCCTTACCCTCCAGCCCGCGGGCCAGCCCGCGCCATATCTGCGAGAGGATGACCCCGCTGTTGCCCCGGGCCCCCATGAGGGCCCCGCGGGCCATGGCCGTCGCCACGCCGGTGGCGCTGTGGTCCGGCGCCCGGAAGGCTTCCTCCATGGTGGAGCGCATGGTCAGCATCATGTTGGTGCCGGTATCGCCGTCGGGCACGGGGAAGACGTTGAGGGCATCGATATCAGGGGAGCTTTTTTCAAGCCAGGAAGCAGCGGCATCGAACATGTCCCGCAACTGCTGCCCGGCCAGCGTTTGTGTCGTCATTATGTCACCATCCTTGCCAGTACGCTTGACGGTTTCCCGCGGCCGTCAAGGATGCTCATCTTGTCATTGTTAATGTCGTATGGTACTATGAAATAGCAGGTTTTTGCAATATTTCCCCCGGGAACCCAAGGAGAACGATAGTGAAGTGCGATTTTTGCGGGAAGACCCCGATGTTCGGGCATAACGTCAGCCACTCCAAGCGTCATACCAACCGCAGCTGGACGCCCAACATCCACCCCGCCCGGATTATGATAGACGGTAAAATGAAGCGCGTCAACCTCTGCACGCGCTGCCTCCGCACCCACGATAAGACCGCGGCTGTCTAGCCGTTTCCACCCCTCCATTATACCACAGAAAAAATCGAGCCCGGCGGCTTTCACCGCCGGGCTTCTGTATTGCTGCCTTTTACGATTGTTAATCGGTAGCCGCTAGGCCAGCTGCCGCCGCCCGGCAAGACGCACCGACGCCACGAAGCCGACCACCAGGTAGATGACCATCCCGACCGCGGCCAGCCCGATGTTCAGCTCGGATATGGCCGGGCCGTTGCCGTTCCCCAGATTGGCGCCGGACCCTCCCAGGCCCTGGGCGAGCGCCCGTATCCCTCCGTACACGAGGTAGACGCTGTCGCCCTGCGCGGAGATCATGAACCAGTAGGGGTTGCCGGTGAAGGACAGCACGCTCTGTACGATGCCGGAAATGACCCAGATGAATACGAGCGTTATCACGGTCGCGCCCATGGCGCCCTTGGAGAACGAGCTGAAGAGGAAGGTCACCGAAAGTACCGCCGCCGCGTAGAGCAGGCACAGCCCGAAGGACTTGAAAATCGTCAGCGGGACCGTGTGGTAAATAGCGAGCAGCGAGACGGCGATGATGATGTAGGTGAAGATGATGAGCAGCACCACCGCCAGGTAGCAGGCCAGGTATTTGCCGGACCACAGCACGAACTTTTTCACCGGGTTGGTGAACAGCAGGAAACCGGTCTTGTTCTCGAACTCTCCGGCAATGGCGTCCCCGGCGAAGAACACCGCCCCGAGCGCCGCCAGCGTCGGCCCGAAGGTCAGCAGCGTGGCCATGCTCGTCACGCCCTTGATAGTGCCCGCGCCGAACGGCAGCACCACGTCCTGCGGATAGTGTTTCAGCAGTATCGGCGTCAGGATGAGCACGAGCGCCTCCACGAGCAGCGCCAGTCCCAGGATTATCCAGAGCCTTCGGCGCCGGATGTGCTTCAGGAACTCGTACCGGGTAACGATTCTCAGCTTCTCGAAATCACTCATGCGGCCCCCGTTACTTTCAGGTACGCCTCTTCCAGCGTCCCGTATTCCTTGTTTATCGCTTCGACCGTATCGTAGCGCAGCAGCTTGCCGTCATTGATGAAGGCGACCTTGTCGCAGATGAGGGTGACCTCGGAGAGCTGGTGCGAGGCGAAGAACACGGTCTTGCTCTTGCCCGCTTCCTCGATGATCTGGCGGAACTCCACCACGCCCCGCGGGTCGAGGCCGAGCGCCGGCTCGTCCAGGATGAGCACGGCCGGGTCGTGCAGCAGCGATTGCGCCAGCGCCAGCCGCTGCTTCATGCCCCGGGAGAACTTCTCGATCTTCACCCTGGCCCAGCGGTCCATCTTGACGAGGCTGATGACCTCCTTGATGCGTTCGCTGAGCGCGTGCCCGTTCATGCCGCGGAGACGCCCCAGGTAGGACAGGTTCTCCTCCGGGGTCAGGTAGCCGTAGAACTCCGAGGTCTCGATCATGGCGCCGATGTTCAGCAGCGCCTGCTCCGGGTGCTTTGCCACGTCGATCCCCTTGACCTGGGCCGTCCCGCCGGACGGCTTGAGCAGCCCGGTCAATATCTTGAGGGTCGTGCTCTTGCCCGCTCCGTTCGGCCCCAGCAGGCCGATGTTCTCGTTCTCCTCGACGTGGAGGGTCAGCTTGTCGAGGGCCAGGAAGTTGCCGTAGTACTTGGTCAGTTCGTCAATTATAATCGATTCGCTCATGCTTCCGTTTCCAGCAGTTTTCTCGCGCGCCGCAGCGCCACGGCCACCTGTCGCGGGGCCGTGCCGCCGGGGACGTTCCGGGCGGAGAGGGAGGTCTTGAGTGATATCTTCTTCACGTCCTCGCCGAAGAGCGGCGAGAACTCCTGGTATTCGGCCGGCGTCAGGTCCTTCAGGTCCTTACGGTGCGCCACGGCGTAGCTCACGAGCCGCGCCACGGCGTCGTGGGCGGTGCGGAACGGCGCCCCCCTGGCGACGAGATAATCGGCCAGGTCCGTCGCCAGGATATAGCCGCGCCCGGCCGCCTGGCGCGTGCGCTGCGGCCGCACCGTCAGCGTCTTGACCATGCCGGCGAAGATGTCGAGCGTATCGAGCAGCGTGTCCACGCAGTCGAAGAACCCTTCCTTGTCCTCCTGGAGGTCGCTGTTGTAGGCGAGCGGCAGGCCCTTCATCGTCGTGAGCAGCGCCATCAGGCTCCCGTAGACCCGCCCCGTCTTGCCCCGCGCCAGCTCCGCCACGTCCGGGTTCTTCTTCTGCGGCATGATGCTGCTGCCGTGGGCGTAGGCGTCGTCCACTTCGATGAAGCCGAACTCGGCCGACGACCACACGATGATTTCTTCAGCCAATCTCGATAAGTGCATCATGCATACCGCCGCCGCCGCCTCGTACTCGATGATGAAATCGCGGTCGCTCACCGCGTCGAGGCTGTTGGTGCTCACGCAGGAGAAGCCGAGCTCCTCCGCCACCGCCTCGCGGTCGAGGTCGTACGGCACGCCCGCCAGCGCCCCGCTCCCGAGCGGCAGCACGTCGGCCCGCTCGTAGCCGTCGATGAAGCGCTCGACGTCCCGCTGCAGCATCTCGAAGTAGGCGAGCAGGTGGTGGGCCAGCAGCACCGGCTGGGCCACCTGGAGGTGGGTATAGCCGGGGATAATGACCTTACGGTTGGCCTCCGCCACGTCGACCAGCGCCGCCTGGAGCCGCGTCAACGCCGCCACCGTGTCGAAGATGGCGTCCATGGTGAAGAGCCGGATGTCCGTGGCGATCTGGTCGTTCCGGGAACGGGCCGTGTGGAGCTTCCGGCCGGTATCGCCGATGAGCTCGATGAGCCGTGCTTCCACCGCCATGTGGATGTCCTCGTGCTCGTTCTTGAACTCGAACCGGCCCTGCTCTATCTCGGTCCGGACCGTTTCCAGTCCCTTGATGATGTCATGGCTTTCGGAGACCCCGATGATGCCCCGGTTCCCCAGCATCCGCGCGTGGGCGATACTCCCCGCGATGTCCTGCTTGTAGAGCCGCCGGTCGAACGGCAGCGAGGCCGAATAATCGGTCACCGTCCTCGCCGCCGGCTTCTGGAACCGGCCCCGTATCTGGGTCATGCTATTCCTCCGGCGGCCCGACGATGCTGAGCGGGCCTTCCGTGTCCCCGAGTATCTGCGTCTGCGCCTGCGTCTTGACGGACAACCCCCACAGCTTGATGAACCCGGCGGCGTCCGCCTGGTTGAAGGTGTCGCCCTTGTCGTAGGTCGCCAAGCCGAGGTTGTAGAGCGACCACGGCGATTTCCG
>CAZOMF010000173.1:0-5332 GCA_964580635.1 uncultured Dehalococcoidaceae bacterium | reverse complement strand
CGCAAGGCGTCCAAGCCGGTGGTGCTCGTCGTCAACAAGGTGGACAACGACCGGATGGAGAACGATGCGCTGGAGTTCTACGAGCTCGGCCTCGGCGAGCCGCTAACCATCGCGGCGCATCACGGACGGGGCGTGGCGGATCTGCTCGATAAAATCGTCTCCCTGCTGCCGGAAGCGCGGGAACCGGAGCCGGCCCCGGCGAACGTCATCAAGGTGGCCATCGCGGGGCGGCCGAACGTCGGCAAGTCCGCGCTGTTGAACGCCCTGGTAGGCGACAAGCGGGCCATCGTGGACAATACGCCGGGCACGACGCGGGACGCCGTCGATACGCCGTACCTCTTCGAGGGGCAGCAAATGCTGCTCATCGACACGGCCGGCCTGCGGCGCCGCGGCAAGGTGGAGAAGGGCATCGAAAAGTACTCCGTACTTCGGTCACGGGACGCCATCGACCGGGCGGATATCGTGCTGCTGGTGCTGGACGCCACCGAGCTCGGCACGCAGCAGGACACCCACGTAGGCGGCTACATACAGGACGCCTGCAAGGGGCTCATCATCGTCGTCAACAAGTGGGACCTCGTCGAAGACAGGAACATCGCGGAGTGGAACCGCATGGTGCGCTCGATTTTCAGATTTGCATCTTACGCGCCAATCATTTATACTGCTGCCATATCCGGGCAGGGAGTAGCCAAAATCATGCCTCAGGTCGTCCAGATATACCGTGAGAGGCTGAAGCGATTATCGACCGCCACGGTGAACGATACGGTAGAGCGCGCGGTGGCCTCCCACCCGCGACCCCGGAAACGGAACAAAATCCTCAACGTCCTCTACGCCACCCAGGCCGATGTCAACCCGCCCACCTTCGTCTTCTTCACCAACGATGCCTCGCTGGTCCACTTTTCCTACCGCCGCTACCTGGAGAACAAGCTGCGGGAAGCATACGGCTTCGAGGGAACGCCGCTGAAAATGGTATTCAAGACGAGAGGTGAGGTATGAGTCAAGCCGGTCTGTACGCCGCTTCCATCATCCTGGCCTATTTCATCGGCAGCATACCCTTCGGGCTGATACTGGCCAAGCTGACGTGCAAGACCGACATACGGATGACGGGGAGCGGCAAGACCGGCGCCACCAACGTCCTGCGGGCGGCCGGCAAGAAGGTGGCGGCGATATCGCTGCTGCTCGACGTGGGCAAGGGAGCGGCGGCGGTGGTCTTCGCCGGGCTGATCACCCACAACACGACCCACTTCATACCGCAAGCGGCGGCCGCGATGGTCTGCGTCACCGGACACACGTGGTCCATCTTCCTCGGATTCCGGGGCGGGCGCGGCGTAGCGACGTTCATAGGCGCCATCTTTCCCATGTACTGGCCGGCGGCCATCCTCGGCGGGGGCTGCATCATCGGCCTGGGGATACGGAGCAAGTACATGTCGCTCGGGTCCATCACCGGGGCGGTCATCGCCTTCTTCTATATGATGGCGATGAACATCCTCCAGGTCGATTTCATCATACCGCCGCCGCCAATCGCCTACGTCATCTACGGGATGGCGGGGGCGATCTTCATCTACGTGATGCACCGCGACAACATCAGCCGGCTCGTCAACGGCACCGAGCGGAAGATCGGCGAGAAACCGTCCGTCAACATCGTGCCGCACTCCACCATCTACAAGTAAACCGCCGCCCGCCCGGCGCCTCAAAAAAAACCACACATGGAAAAGATCGCCGTCATCGGCACTACCAGTTGGGGAATTACGCTCGGCCTGCTCATGGCCGGCAAGGGCGACGAGGTACGCATCTGGACCCGCACCCAGAAAGAGGCCACCCGCCTGACGAAGAAGGGCCTCGACCCGTCGCGCTTCCCGGGTATCACGGTACCGGAGAACGTCACCTTCAACAGCAAGATGGCGGAGGCGCTCGCCGAAGCAGCGGCGGTCATCCTGGCCGTCCCCTCCCCCACCATGCGGCAGAACATCAGCGCGGTGGCGCCCTACGTGACCAAGGGAATGATCGTCGTGAGCGTGTCCAAGGGCCTGGAGACCGGCAGCAACAAGCGAATGTCCCAGGTCATCACCGAGGAGATCGGGGAGCGGTTCGCGGGGAACGTCTGCGCCCTGTCAGGCCCCAACCTGGCCCGGGAGATCCAGCAGAACCTGCCGGCGGCGGCGGTGGCGGCGGCGGAGAACATGAACACGGCTCGGAAGGCGCAGCGCCTCCTCACCGGCCCGCGGTTCTGCGTGTTCACGAACACGGACATCACCGGGGTGGAGCTGGGAGGCGCCCTCAAGAACATCATCGCGCTCGGGGCGGGCATTGCCGACGGACTCAACTACGGGGACAACGCCAAGTCCGCCTTCATCACGCGCGGCCTGACGGAGATCACGGCGCTCGGCATGACGCTGGGGGCCAACCCGCTGACCTTCTCCGGCCTGGCGGGGCTGGGGGACGTGGTGGCAACCTGCGCCAGCCCGCTGAGCCGGAACCACTACGTCGGGACGGAGCTGGCCGCGGGACGCAAGCTGGCGGATATCCTCGATTCCATGGACGAGGTGGCGGAAGGCGTCACCACCGTGCTGGCCGCCCACGACCTCGCGCAGCAGCACGGGCTGGAGATGCCCATCACGGAAAAGCTCTACAAGGTGCTCTACGAGGACTACGACCCGCAGCAGGCCGCCGAGGACCTCATGGGGGGGAACGTCAGGCACGAGCTGGCGGGACGGCGCTGGCGATTATTTTCGCTCTTCCGGCACCGGGAGCACACGGAAGCGGAACAGCCGCCGGCGGACTAGCCCTTCTCCAGGCTTTTCGCCAGCTCCTCGAAGAGGCGCTTCTGCTCCCTGGAGAGTTTCTCCGGCGTTTCCACGCGCAGCACCACGAGCTGGTCGCCCTTGCCGTACGACCGCAGGTGCGGGATGCCCTTGTCCTTGAGGCGGAAGACGCGGCCCGACTGGCTGCCGGACGGCACCTTGACCTTCTGCGGACCATGGAGCGTCGGCACCTCCACCTCCGTCCCGAGGGCAGCCTGGGCGACATTAACGGTGAGCTGATAGAGAACGTTATCGCCTTCGCGCTCGTAGAACTGGTGACGGGCGACGACGACCTCGACGAGCAGGTTGCCGGCGGGACCGCCCCGCTGCCCGGCGTGACCTTCGCCGGAGAGGCGGACGACGTTATCGTTGTCCACGCCGGCGGGCACCCTGACCGAGACTTTGCGCTTCTGCTTGGTGTAGCCGGAGCCCTTGCAGTTCTTGCAGGGGTCGGAAACGATGGTGCCCTCGCCCTGGCACTGGCTGCACACGGCGGTATTGATGAACTGCCCGAAGATGCTGCGCTGGACGCGGCGGACCTCGCCGGTACCGTCACAGGTCGGGCAGCGCTGCGGCGTGGAGCCGGGTTCGGCGCGGGTGCCGTGGCAGACCTCGCAGACCTCGGTGCGGGAAATTTCGAGCTCTTTCTCTACGCCGAGGGCGGCTTCCTCGAAGGTGAGGGAGACGCGGTAGCGGAGGTCGGCGCCGCGGCGGACGGTCTGGCGGCGGGCGTTGCCGCTGCCGCCGAAGAAGGCCTCGAAGATGTCCCCGAAGCCGCCCATGTCGAAGCCCTCGAAGCCGCGCCCGAAGGGGTTCTGGCCGCCGCCGGGAGCGTCGTGGCCGTAACGGTCGTAGGCGGAGCGCTTATCCGCGTCCGAGAGGACCTCGTAGGCCTCGTTTATCTCCTTGAACTTGTCCGAAGCGCCGGCGTCCTTGTTGCGGTCCGGGTGATACTGGAAGGCAAGCTTGCGGAAGGCCTTCTTTATCTCCTCTGGAGAGGCGTCCCGGGAAATCCCGAGCACCTCGTAGTAATCTCTCTTTACAACCATGATCTCAGGGCAGTTCTGTCTGCCGCACCCATCTTAATATTCCTGTCACACCGTTCGCAATGCACAATACCAATTCTATGATACGCGCCGGGGAAAATGCTTGTCAATAAAGCTGGCCCCCACCCGCCGGCGACCGGAGGCTACGATTGGCCGGGATCCAGCGCCTCGTCCGGGAAGACGGCGGGATTGGCGGCATCGAGGTAGTCCTGAAGGATGAGGGCGGCGGCGGCGGCATCGTACCGCTCTTTACGTTCCGTCTTGCGGGCCTCCCGCACCATGCGGCGAGCCTCCACGGTGGAGAGGCGCTCGTCCTGAAAGACAACGGGCACGGAGGTGCGGACGGCCAGTTCCCCGGTAAATGAGCGGGTCTTGTGGGCCTGGGCGCCCTCCGTCCCGTCCATGGAGATGGGCAGGCCGACGACGATGAGCTCGACGGCATAGTCCCGGACGATCTTCAGGATGTCGTCGTAGTCCGACGTTCCGCCGCCGCGGGTGATAATGGTCAGCGGGCTCGCCAATATGCCGAGGGGGTCGCTCAAGGCGACCCCGACGCGAACGTCACCGACATCGAGTCCCAGTGAGCGTGTTATGTCAACCACCCTGGGCGACGAGCCGTTTCACGAGCCCGAGCGCCTCATCGATTTTCCCGGCGTCCTTGCCGCCGGCCTGGGCGAAGTTCGGCTTGCCGCCGCCCCCGCCGCCGGTGACCCTGGCCACCTCGCGGACGATGGTGCCGGCATGAAAGCCCTTTTTCACCAGATCGTCCGTAACGGACGCGACGAACATGGGACGGCCGTTGACCGCCGCCGCGAGGACGATAACGGCGCTGCCGAGCTTATCCCGGAGGAAGTCCGCCATCTGCCGGAGGGTATCCTGGCTCCCCTCCCCGACGCGGGCGACGAGAAGACTGACCTCCCCGGCTTTTTCGACCCGAGCCAGCAATCCGGAAGCGGCATCGAGCGCGCGGGCCTGCTCGAACCTGGCAAGCTGCCGCTCGCGGGCGGCGAGCTCGTCCTTAAGCCATCCGACCTTGTCCACCAGCGTACCGGCATGGGGGATATCGAGCCGCTCCATCCTGGTACGGTCGTTGATGAGGCTTTCCACGTATTCCTCGGCACCGCGGCCGGTGACGGCCTCGATGCGGCGCAGCCCGGCGCCGACGCTGCTCTCCGAGGTGATGATGAACAAGCCTATCTCGCCGGTGGAGGCCACGTGGGTGCCGCCGCAGAGCTCGGCGCTGACGGCCGGCTCACCGATGGTCATGACGCGGACGGTATCACCGTACTTCTCGTCGAAGAGGGCCATCGCTCCGGAAGCCACGGCCTCGCGGTAGTCCGTTTCCTCGGCGGTGACGGCGTGGTCCCGCCGGACCATGTCGTTCACCAGCCGCTGGACGCGGAGCTGCTCGTCCGGGGTGACGGCGGCGGGATGGCTGAAATCGAAGCGGAGGTAGTCCGGGGCGACGAGCGAACCGCGCTGCTGGAT
>CAZOMF010000172.1:0-5408 GCA_964580635.1 uncultured Dehalococcoidaceae bacterium | reverse complement strand
CCACCCGGGAGATGCTCACCGGCCTGCTCGTCATCCGCGCCTTCAACACGCAGCGGCACGAGGAAAAGAAGTTCGATGACGGCAACGTGGATCTCACCAACGTCAACCTCTTCATCCAGCGGGTCATGGTCATACTGATGCCCACCATGATGCTCATCCTCAATGGCGCCATGATCCTCATCGTCTGGGTGGGTGGCCACCGCATCGATACCGGCGCCACCCAGGTCGGCGACCTGATGGCCTTCATGCAGTACACCATGCAGATCATCATGGCCTTCCTGATGATATCGTTCGTCTTCGTGATGCTGCCTCGCGCCATCGTCTCCATACAGCGCATCAACGAGGTGCTGGACACGGAGCCGGTCATCGTTGACCCGGACGACCCCAAAGAGTTCCCGGCCGGTCTCCGCGGCCAGGTGGAGTTTCGCAACGTCTCCTTCCGCTATCCCAGCGCCGAGGAGGACATGCTGAAGAATGTCTCCTTCACGGCCAGGCCCGGCGAGACGACCGCCATCATCGGCTCCACCGGCAGCGGCAAGTCCACCCTCATCAATTTGATACCGCGCTTCTACGACGTGACCGCCGGCGAGGTGCTCGTGGACGGCGTCAACGTCCGCGAGGCGGGCCAGCACGCCCTGCGGGACAAGATTGGCTATGTCCCCCAGAAGTCGTCGCTGTTCTCCGGCACCATCGAGTCCAACCTCCGCTACGCCGACGAGAACGCCGATGAAGCCCTCCTCGAAAAATCGGTCGTCTCCGCCCAGGCGTCCGATTTCATCCATACCAAGGAGCACGGCATGGACTCGCTGGTCTCCCAGGGCGGGGCCAACCTGTCCGGCGGCCAGAAACAGCGTCTCTCCATTGCCCGGGCGCTCGTCAAGGAGCCGGAGATTTTCATCTTCGATGACAGCTTCTCCGCCCTGGATTTCAAGACGGACTCCGCGGTGCGCCGCGCCCTCAAGCGGGACACGCACAACGCCACCGTGTTCATCGTGACCCAGCGGCTCAGTACCATCATGGGCGCCGAGCAGATCATCGTCCTCGACCACGGCGAGGTCGTCGGCATCGGCCGGCACAAGGACCTTATGAAGACCTGCGAGGTCTACCGCGAGATCGCCCAGTCACAGCTTTCCGCCGAGGAGTTGTCGTCATGATACCCGGTGGTCGCCGGTCGACCGGCCCGTCGGAAGGCCGCCCTCCGTTCGGTGGTGGTCCCCGCGGTCCCATGGCCATGATGAGCGGTGAGAAGGCCAAGGACTTCAAGGCCACCCTCCGCACCCTGGTGGGCTACCTGCGGCCGTTCCGCGTCCAGCTCATCATAGTGTTCGTGTTCGCCATAGCCAGCACCGTTTTCCTGATCCTCGGCCCGCGGCTCCTCGGCGACGCCACCACCGAGCTGTTCAACGGCATCGTTGCCAAAATGAGCGGCGTGCCCGGCGGGGGCATCGATTTCGGCGCTATCAGTCATATCATCATGATTCTGATAATCCTTTACGTGTTCAGCGCCGCCTGCACCTACACGCAGGGCTTCATCATGACCGGCATCGCCATGAAGGTGACCTACCAGTTCCGCAGGAACATCGCGGAGAAGATAGACCGGCTCCCGCTCAGCTATTTCGACCGCGTTCCCCACGGCGAAGTGCTCTCCCGCGTCACCAATGACGTGGACTCCATCAGCAACACGCTGGCGCAATCGCTGACGCAGCTGGTGACGGCGGTGACCACGCTCATCGGCGTACTCGTCATGATGCTCACCATCAGCTGGCTCATGACCCTGGCCGCCATCGTCATTCTGCCCATTTCCGTGATCCTCATCCGCTTCATCGTCAAGGCGTCCCAGAAGTACTTCCGCCAGCAGCAGGACTACCTCGGTCACACCAACGGCCACGTCGAGGAGATGTACGGCGGCCATACCATCATGAAGGCCTACAACGGCGAGGAGAAGTCCATCGCCCAGTTCAACGTCTACAACGACCAGCTCTACGGCGCCGCCTGGAAGGCCCAGTTCCTCTCCGGCGCCATGATGCCGGTGATGCAGTTCGTCGGTAACCTGGGCTACATCCTCGTCAGCATCCTCGGCGGCTACCTGGCCGTTACCGGGGCCATCACCGTCGGCGATATCCTCGCCTTTATCCAGTACATCCGCATGTTCACCCAGCCCATCATGCAGACGGCCCAGATCGCCTCCATCATGCAGCTCACCATGGCCGCGGCCGAACGTGTCTTCGAGTTCCTCGACGAGCCGGAGATCCCTGCGGATACCGGCACCCACCGCTCGCCGGAACGGGTAGAAGGCCGCGTCAAGTTCGAACACGTCCGCTTCGGCTATAACCCGGACAAGGTCATCATCAAGGACTTCTCCGCCGAGGTCCAGCCCGGCCAGAAGGTGGCCATCGTCGGGCCGACCGGCGCCGGCAAGACAACGCTCGTCAAGCTTGTCATGCGCTTCTACGAGCTCAACAGCGGCAGTATCAGCATCGACGGTATCGACATCAAGGACTACGGCCGGCGCGACCTGCGGTCCATCTTCGGCATGGTGCTCCAGGATACCTGGCTCTTCAACGGTACCATCCGGAACAACATCCGCTACGGCCGCATGGACGCCTCCGACGAGGAACTGCTTGCCGCTTCCCGGGCCGCCTACGTGGACGACTTCGTCCACGCGCTGCCCCACGGCTACGATATCGAGCTCAACGAGGAATCGAGTAACATCTCCCAGGGCCAGAAGCAGCTTATCACCATCGCCCGGGCCTTCCTCGCCAATCCGCGCGTCCTCATCCTCGACGAGGCCACCAGCTCGGTCGATACCCGCACCGAGGTCCTCATCCAGAAGGCCATGCAGCAGCTCATGGAGGGCCGCACGAGCTTCGTCATCGCCCACCGCCTGTCCACCATCCGCGATGCCGACTGCATCCTGGTCATGAACGAGGGAGACATCGTCGAGCAGGGCACCCACGAAGACCTGCTGGCTGCCGGCGGCTTCTACCACAACCTCTATACCAGCCAGTTCGAGGCCGCCTGGATGGAGGAAGAGCCCGCCCAGCCGGTGAGGCCGGACCTGGAAGGCCACCGCCGCCCTCAGGACGGCCTGCCCGGCATGGGCCTGTAGTACCCCGTCATTCCGGCGCAGGCCGGAATTGTTTTGGCGCTTGGTCATTGCGGGCGGAGCGAAGCAATCCGTCCTCCCGCTCATCCTGAGCCCATCGAAGGATAAGCGCCGGAACACCCTTCCCGTATGGAGCGCCCTTTCCCTTTCTGATACAATGGGACTGTGACCAGTCGCGCCATCTATATCCACGTGCCGTTCTGCCGATGCAGGTGCGGCTACTGCTCCTTCATATCCTGCGCCGGGCGGGAGCGGGACATCCCCGCCTACCTCACGGCGCTCCGCCGGGAGATTGCCACCCGTTCCGGCGGCGAGACAGTCCCGAGTATCTTCTTCGGCGGCGGTACCCCGAGCCTTCTCTCCGTTTCTCAAGTGTCTGAGATACTGGCGACCCTCCGCGGACACTTCAGCATTGCCGAAGACGCTGAGACTACTCTGGAGGCCAACCCTGGTACCGTGGACGACGCGTACCTGGCCGGCCTCCGCCGCGCCGGTGTCAGCCGCCTCTCTTTGGGCGTGCAGCGCTTCGACGATGCCGAGCTTAAGCTCCTGGGCCGTATCCACACCTCAAATGAAGCCCGGGAGGCTGTCGCCGCCGCCCGCTGCGCCGGGTTCGACAACCTCAGCCTGGATTTGATCTATGGTCTCCCCGGCGATACCCTCGGCGCCTGGCGCCGCTCGCTGGAAGCCGCCGTCGCCCTCGCCCCGGAGCACCTCTCCCTCTACGCTCTCACGCTGGAGGAAGAGACGCCCCTCGGCGCCGCCGTCGTCCGCGGCGAGGTCCCCGCGCCCGACCCGGACCTTGCCGCCGACCAGTACGAGCTAGCGGAAGATATCCTCGCTGCCGCCGGCTACGGCCACTACGAGATTTCCAACTGGGCCAAACCCGGGCATGAGTGCCGCCATAACCTCGTCTACTGGGACAACGGGAACTACCTCGGCTTCGGCGTGGCCGCCCACTCTTCCGAGGACGGACGCCGCTACGCCAACACCAGCGACCTCGACGAGTATCTCGCTGCCGGCGGCCTGGCGCTCCGCTCCCTCGACGAGACCCTGGATAGTGCTACCATCCGCGCCGAGACCGTCATCCTCGGCCTCCGGCAGGGCGGAGGCATCGACCTCGCCGCCACGTCACGCCGCCTCGGCGTGGATGTTTGGGATGAGTATTGCGGCCCGCTCGAAGACCTTACCTCCGCCGGTCTGCTGGAGCAGTCTGACGGCCGCCTCCGGCTCACCCGCCGCGGCCGACTGCTCGGCAACGAGGTATTCTGGCGCCTCCTCCCTGAAAACAGCTTGACATAAGAGAGAACGAGTAACGACGAGAGTATGGACCAGCAGCTGACCCGTAACTTCTGCATCATCGCCCATATCGACCACGGCAAGTCGACTCTAGCCGACCGCCTCATCGAGCTGACCGGTACCCTCCGCAAGGAGGAGATCGTCGAGCAGACGATGGACTCCATGGACCTGGAGCGGGAGCGGGGCATTACCATCAAGGCCAAGGCCGTCCGCCTCAATTACAAGGCCGGTGATGGACGGCAGTACCGCCTCAACCTCGTCGATACGCCCGGCCACGTGGACTTTTCCTACGAGGTCTCCCGCACCCTCGTCGCCTGCGAGGGCGCCGTCCTCGTCATCGATGCCACCCAGGGCATCCAGGCCCAGACCCTCGCCAATACCTACCTGGCCATGGAGCACAACCTGGAGGTCATTCCCGTCATCAACAAGATAGACTTACCCGGCGCCGAGCCGGAGCGCGTCATGGACGAGATCGAGAGCGTCCTCGGCTACTCCCGTGATGAGGTGCTCATGATGAGCGCCAAGACCGGCATGGGCGTGCCCCCGCTGCTGGAAGAGATAGTGAAACGTATCCCCGCCCCGAGCGGCGCGCCGGACAGGCCCCTCCGCGCCCTCATCTTCGATTCCCGCTACGATGCCTACAAGGGCGTTATCGCCTACCTGCGCGTCGTGGACGGGGGCATCCGCCGCGAGGACGATCTGGAGCTCATGCACCAGGGCACCGTGCTGGAGGTCGTCGAGGTTGGCTACTTCGCCCCCAACCCCGTCCCGACCGACGAGCTCCGCGCCGGGGATGTCGGCTATATCGCTACCGGGCTCAAGAGCGTCGCCGAGTGCCGGGTAGGGGACACGGTGACGTCGGCCCGCGGCGGCGCGTCAGAGCCGCTCATCGGCTACCATCCGCCCAAGCCGATGGTCTTCGCCGGCATCTATCCCACACAGGCGGAGGACTACAAGGACCTGCGGGACGCCATCGAGAAGCTCAACCTCAACGACGCCTCCC
>CAZOMF010000171.1:0-5476 GCA_964580635.1 uncultured Dehalococcoidaceae bacterium | reverse complement strand
GCCCGCAGCCTGGGGGGCCGCGTTCTCGGCGACCTGGCTTTCAAGCTGGAAGAGGCCGGACGCCGCGGCGACCTGAACGGGGCCGAGACCATTATCGCTGAAATGGAAAAAGAAGCGGTCCGCCTGGCGGACTACTTTACCGCCGCCGCAGGAACGTAACGGAGGAATTGTGAGCCCGAAACGCGTACTGGTCATCGACGACAACCGGATGCTGGGCACCATGGCCGAGCGTGTCCTGCAGAAAGCGGGCTACGAGGCGACCGTGGTACGCGACGGCCGGGACGGCATTCGCCAGGCCCAGTCGTTCGCGCCGGACCTGATCATCCTGGACATCGTCATGCCCGGCATGGACGGCTACGAGGTAGCCTGGGCGCTCAAACGCAACCCGACCACCGCGAACATCCCCGTCATCTTCCTGAGCGGCTGCGGGAATACCGATGAAACCGAGGGAGGCTCGGCGCGCGGCTTGCGGGAGATAAACCAGGCCTTCGAGATAGGCGCCAGCGACTTCCTGCACAAACCGGTGGCCGCCATCGAACTGCTCAAGTCCGTCGAGCGTATACTCAGCTTTCACGATTTCATGACCCCGTCTGAAAAAGCGGAAAAGCATGGAAACGATACTGGTCGTTGACGACCTGGCCGTCATCAGAAAGACGATCTCCACCAGGCTGACCGGCGAGGGGTACACCTGCCTCACCGCCCGGGACGGCGCTGAAGCGCTGACCGTGATGGAGGAGCACCGCTGCGAGCTCGTCCTGCTCGATATCACCATGCCGGGCGAGTCCGGGATAGACGTGCTGCGCACCATCGTGACGCATTACCCGGATACGGCCGTCATCATGATCACCGTCACCACGGACACGGAAGTGGCCGTACAGACCATGAAAATAGGCGCGAGCGACTACATCGTCAAGCCGGTGAACCTCACCGAGCTGCCGAAGCGGGTCCGCCGGGCGCTCGACCTCCGCAGCACCCACGTGAAGAACGAGGCCTACCAGGCCGACCTGGAAAAGACGGTTACCAAGCAGGACAAACAGCTGCACGAGTCGTTCAGCAATGCCCTGAAATCGTTGGCCCTGGCGCTGGAGGCCAAGGACCCCTACACCAGCGGCCACTCGCTCCGCGTGGCCGACCTCGCCGTCGCCATCGCCGAGGAGCTCGGCCTGTCCGCCCCGGAGCGTGAGCAGCTGAAGTTCGCCGCCCTCGTCCACGATATCGGCAAAATCGGCATCCGGGAAGCGATCATTCACAAGGAAAAAAGCCTGAACGAGGCCGAATTCGAGCACATCACCACACACGCCGCGCTCGGTGAGAAGATACTGGCCCCGGTCATCGACGACCCCGCCATCCTGGAGATGGTGCGTCACCACCACGAGTGGTACGACGGGAGCGGCTATCCGGACGGCCTGGCGGGCGACCAGATCTCCTGCGGAGCCAGGATACTCTCCGTGGCCGATATGTACGACGCCATGACCTCCGACCGCCCCTACCGCATCGCCGTCAGCCACGATATCGCCGTCGGAGAGCTTAGCCGCCAGTCCGGCATCCAGTTCGATCCGGGCGTCGTCGACGGATGCCTGCGCCGGCTCGAAAAGATACGCTGCGACCCTGACATTATCCAGACCACCGTGCCATAGTCCCGGTACAGTCGGACCGGCGGCGTTATCCCAACCGGGACGTAAACACCGGAACGCACGAGAAAGCGGGGAGCGTAAAGCTCCTCGCTTTCTCATTGTTTATACGCCGTTCGAGCGTCAGGGTGTCACGACCGGACAGTTGACGGCGATACCCGGATCAGCGACGGGGTAGCCGGACGACATGACATCCGAGAATGACGTGAAGGTGTTCGCCACGTAGCTCGACGGCACGGTGACGAGGTGGACGTCCCAGAAGGCCGTGTAGCCTGCGTCACCGGGTTTGACGTCGATGATGTTCCGCTGCCCGCTCACGAACATCGGATTGCCCTGCGCGTCCATGCCGGTGATGAAGGCGTAGATGGTCGCGGCTTCTGCCGGGTTCGGCCCGAAGTCCGCGTAGTAGATGGGCACATCGCGGTACCAGCCCTGTACCAGTGTCTTGCCGGTGGCGAGGGTGGAGCCGGCGGGAACGACCGGGCAGTTGACGAGAATATCGGTCGTCATCATATCAAAGCCGGCATTGGCAAGCTCGCTCACGGAGCGGATGGAGTTCGCGACGTAGTTCTGCGGCATGGTCACGAGCACCACATTCCAGAGATCGCTGTAGCCGGGGTCGCCGGGCAACGTATCGATGATATTGTGCTGACCATCGACGAAGACCGGATTGCCGCCGGAGTCCATCCCGGTGATGAGCGCGTAGATCGGGGCTACCTGGACCATGTCGCCGTTACCGGTGAGCGGCGTGTTGGCGCCGAAGTCATAGTAGCTGACGTCCTGGCCTTTGTACCAGCCGGACACGAGGGAGAAGTTCTTGGGTGCCATGAACCGGGCGGGGTCCACGGTGAACCAGACGTCGTTTATGCCCTGCCCGTTCATATCACCGGGGGCAGGATCGCCCACGTAGTAGTAGAGCGGCCAGCCGCGAAAGGTGGTCTGCATGGCGCCGTCGCTCCGGGTAATGCTGCCGAAATCCGTGGCGTCCATGCCCGCCGGAACCATGAGGCCCGGGACGTAAAAGATCGGCCAGTTGGCGACAACGGCGCTACTGGCGTTGCTCATACCCATTGCGTCGTTGGTGAAGTAGTAGAGCGTCCGGCCGTCCATATCGACCAGGTAGTTGCCCGCCTTGTTCGGCAGCGGCCGCATACCGACGCCGGGAAGCATGGCGGGAGCGGTGACGGTCATCGTGACGGCGGGGGCGGTCATCGTGGTGGTGGCGGTGGTCGTCACGGCCGGGGCGGTGACCGTGGCCGTCGTCGTCATCGCGGGCGCGGTGACCGTCGCGGTGGTGGTCGCGGTCGAACCGCAGGCGGCCAGGCCCAGCACGGCCACGATAAGGACCGTGAAAACCAGCAGGATTTTCAGCAATCGATTGCCATTCATAGACTGTTCCTCCTTGTGAACGGACGTAGCTACTCTCAGTCTACGAAGACATTTCTTAAATAATCCTTACAAAAAGAACCATTCCCTTAACAAACCATCAAGGAAATGTGACATTCCGAAGGCGGAAGGGGCTGATACGCCGTCCCGGAAGGCCGGGCGGAACGGCTACCGGGGCACCGTGAAGGTGAAGGTGCTGCCATCTCCGGGGCGGCTTGTCACCCGGATGCTCCCGCCGTGGGCCTCGACGAGACCGCGGGCGATGCTCAACCCCAGACCGGTACCCCGGGTATGGCGTGACCGGCCCTGCAGCCAGTAGCTCCGTTCGAAGACGCGGGCCAGGTCATCCTGTTCGATACCCTCGCCGGTATCGGTAACTTCTACCTCGACCGACTCGCGGGTATCCCGGGCGCGTATGGTCACCGTCCCGCCCGGCGGCGTGTGGAGGACGGCATTCTGGGCCAGGTTGTAGAGCACCCGCTGCAAGCGGGCCGGGTCGGCGGAAACCGACGGCAAAGACGGGTCCGCCTCCGCTTGCACCATCACCTGCCGCTCGGCCGCCTGCGGACCGAACAGCGCCACGGTGTCCCGGATTATCTCAGCGAGGGAAACCTGCTGCCTGTCCAGCATCAGCAGGCCGGCATCGATACGGGAGATCTCGAACAGGTCGTTGACGAGCTGGGTCAGGTACTCGATCTCCGTCTGGGCGGTGAGCAGGTAGCGTTTCACCGTTTCCTCATCGGCCACGATGCCGTCGTTGATGCTCTCGATCATGGCCCGCAGCGAGGCGAGCGGGTTGCGCAGGTCGTGGGAGACGGATTCGATGAGCTCGCGGCGGTTCTTCTCCAGCATGTGTTCCCGTTCGAGGCTCTCCCGGAAGCTGTCCGCCATGGCGTTGAAGGCGGCCGCCAGCTCACCCAGCTCGTCCGCCGAGGCCACCGGCACGCGCACCGCCAGGTTGCCCTCTTCCATCTCCCGGACGGCCATGATCACCTCGTGCAGGCTCTTCGTCGCCGGGCGGGCGAGGTACCATGAGGTCATCACCGACAGCCCCGCCGCGAACACGATAAGGCCGAGCAGCAGCCAGAAATCGTGCAGCGAGATGAACATGAGGTACGATACGAAGCCGATGGTAACGACGACGAAGAGCACGACGATGGCCGAAACCAGGAGCAGATAGCCGCGGATGGAGTGGATCCACCGGGGCAGCCCGAAACGCCCGGCGAAGATGCTGAACGCCACGGTCACGCCGCCGAAAACGAGCAGGAACAGGCTGAGGTGCAGGAGGTCCACGTTGTTCAGGCGCAGCGCGAGCGCGGCGATGCCTACCGTCAGGGCCAGCAGCCCGATGAAGGCCAGCAGCGTTATCAGCAGGTTTCTCAGTTTAATTTCCATCGGGATTGCCTGTGAACTTATAACCGACGCCCCACACCGTCTTGATAAAGCGGGGCCGGTCCGGGTCGAGCTCGATGTGGGACCGCAGCCGCCGGATATGGACCGTGACGGTGCTGTACTCCGCGGCGTAATCGACATCCCAGACCCGGTTCATCAGCTCCTCGCGGGTAAACACCTGATCCGGGTGAGACGTCAGGAAGTAAAGCAGGTCGAACTCCTTCGGCGTCAACCCCAGGGATCTTCCGTTGAGCGAGACGTTCCTGGTAACGGGATTGACCGTCAGCTCCCCGATACGGATCTCACGGTCGGCGGAGGTTACCCCCTCGCCGACGCGCCGCAGCACGGACCTGACCCTCGCTACCAGCTCGCGGGGGCTGAACGGCTTAACGATGTAGTCGTCGGCGCCTATTTCCAGGCCGACGATGCGGTCCGACTCCTCGCCGAGGGCCGTCAGCATGATAATGGGCAGCGGCTGGTCCTCGCGAAGACGGCGGCACACCTCGAGGCCGTCGATGCCGGGCAGCATCAGGTCGAGGACGACGAGGTCCGGCCGCCACTCGCGCGCGATTTCGAGCGCCTTTTCGCCGTCGCGGGCCGTCATGGTATCGAAGCCGTTCGAACGGAGGTAGCGCTCGACCACCTCGGTCACCATGGCTTCATCATCGACAACCAGAATACGTGCGGTCATAACCCACCTGGTTCCACAATACGACAGACCACCGGGACCGTCAACGTTGCGCGGGGGTCCCTCGCTAAAAAACGGACTGGGTCTCTTTCGCCGGCCAGGCGCCGCCGATGTTGCGGGACCCTCCGTTCGTTCCCGGACCACCGCGTCAGGCTGGAGACCCGCAGCACCCACAACACCTGGGCCACGGGACCGGCCGCCGGCAGCCGCATGACCTACATCGGCGGGGGGCTCGCTCCAGCTGGCCGCCGAGCAGCTGCGCGAGTCCTTCAACGCGGCCGGTGGTAAAACGTACGACGCGCTCACGAAGGCCGGTAAACCGACCCGCTACGTCGGCCGGAAACAGCTCAGGAAGGGCGAGTGGGACCCCAGACGAGCC
>CAZOMF010000170.1:0-5483 GCA_964580635.1 uncultured Dehalococcoidaceae bacterium | reverse complement strand
GATATGCACGCCGCACCGCGGCCTGGCCGGGGCCTTCGCCACCGGCGCCGTCCCCTGCCCGGACGTCATGCTCTGGTCCAACATGGTCTGCGACAACACCGCCAAGAGCGGCGAGCTCATTATGGACCTCTGCAAGTGCCCCGGCTACTTCATCGACCGTCCCTTCCAGGCGAGCCCGGAGGAGAAGGCCTACCTCGTGAACGAGTACCGCGGCATGATTTCGTTCCTGGAGGAGCACTCCGGCCGGAAGATGGACATGGACGTACTCTCGGAGACGGTCGCCCGCATGGACCGCCAGATCGAACTCACCCGCCATGTCAACGAACTCCGCAAGCACGTGCCCACGCCCTTCAGTCCGATGGGCTTCCTCGAGCTCGTCACCATCGATTACCTCTTCCCCGGCCAGCCGGAGGGCATCGCCTACCTCGAAACGCTCGTCGGCGAGCTGGAGGCGAAGATCGCCGCCGGCGAGGGCGCCGTCCCCGATGAGCAGTTCCGCCTCATGAGCCTCTTCATCCCGCCCATGTACTCGATGGCTTTCCTGGAGAAGATGTCCATCGAGTACGGCGCGGTCAGCGTCATCGAGCCCTTCTTCACCTACTGGGGAGAGGGCGCGCTCGACCCGGCCAGGCCGCTGGAAAGCGTGGCTGAGAAGTCCTATATGATACCCGAGGCCCGCATGTACGGCCCGATGGACGACCGCGCCCTCGGCAGCATCTCGAAAACGGTGGACGAGTACCGGATAGACGGCGCCATCTACTACGCGGACGTCGGCTGCCGCCACTCCTGCGCCACCATCAAGCTGTTCAAGGACACCCTGAACGACCTCGACGTACCGGTGCTTACGCTCGACTGCGACGTCGTGGACCCCACCGTGACGAGCCAGGCGGAGCTGCGGGAAAAGCTGGAAGGGTTCTTCGAGCTGCTGGAGGACAGGTAAACTCACCGCTCGTCCTTCGACAGGCTCAGGACGAGCCCACTGAACATTGAGCAGAGAAAAACGACCATGAAAGCCGTCGGTATCGATATCGGCCACCTGACGACCAAGGCCGTCGTCATGGAGAGCGGCGCCGTGCTCGCCGAAGCCGTCACACCCTCCGCCGAGGAAGCGGGACTATCCGCCCGCGCCGCGCTGGACGAGGCCTGTAAGAGTATCGGTCTCAACCTGGACGGGGACGCCTATATCGTGGCCACCGGCAACGAGGCCAAAGAGGTCTCCTTCAGTCACGCCGCCAAATCCCTCACCACCTGCCTCGCCCGCGGGGTGGCCCGCGAGCTGCCGGCGGCCCGCCTCGTCATCGACGTCGGCGCCGAGAGCAGCACCGTCGTCCGTATCAACGAGCGCGGCCGGGTGACGGACTGGGCCAACCACGACAAGTGCGCCGCCGGCACCGGCCTCTTCCTCACCCAGATGGCCAAGCTGCTGGAGATGCCCGTCGAGGAGATGGCCGCCGTCTCCATCGGAGCCGCGAAAGGCGCGGACATCACGCCCACCTGCGCTGTCTTCGCCGAGTCGGAAGTGATCTCCCACATCCATCGCGTGCCGCCCACCCCCCGGGACGAGATAGCCCTCGGCATCTTCGAGTCGGTCGTCTCCCGGCTCATGTCCATGGCCAAGCGCGTCGGTATCTCGAGGGAGGTGGCCGTCACCGGCGGGGTGGCCCTCAACGCCGGGCTGGTGAAGGCGCTGGAGAAAGAGCTCGGCTTCCCGGTGCTCGTCGGCGAGCAGCCGCAGCTTATCGCCGCCACCGGAGCGGCCGTGCTGGCGCAGGAGAGCCTCGACAAGGGGAGGACGCCGTGATCTTCGCCGGAATAGACATCGGCTCCCGCGCCGCCAAGGCGGTCGTCATGAAGGACGGGCAGATCACCGCGTCCGCCATCATGGACACCGGCGCCGAGAGCGTCCGCACCTCGGAGACGCTGCTCGATACCGTCCTCGCCGGCACCGGCATCGCGCGGGAGGACATCGATTATACCGTCGCCACCGGCTACGGGCGCGTGCTCGTCCCCTTCGCGCAGGAGAACGTTTCGGAGATAAGCGCCCACGCCCGGGGCATCAACTGGTATTTCCCCAATGTCCGCACCATCCTCGACATGGGCGGCCAGGACTGCAAGGGCATCAACTGCGACGGGCGCGGCAACGTGACCAACTTCGTCATGAACGACAAGTGCGCCGGCGGCACCGGCCGCTTCCTGGAGATGATAGCGGACGTGCTCGGCCTGAAGCTGGAAGACATCGGGGACGTCTCGCTGCGGTCGCAGAACCCCATCCCCTTCAACACCATCTGCGCCGTCTTCGCCAAGACGGAGGCGCTCAATTACTACCGCAAAGGGGTTCCGAAAGAGGACATCCTGGCCGGCCTCCACGAGGCCATCGCCACCCGTTCGCTCAACCTGCTCAAGCGCATCGCCATCGAGGAGCAGTTCGCCATCACCGGCGGCATCTCCAAGAACAAGGGCATGGTCGCCAAACTGAAGGAGAAGGTGGGGCTGGAGCCGATGCTCGCCGACGACCCCCAGCTCTGCGGGGCGCTCGGGGCGGCCCTCTACGCCGACGAGCGTTTCCACGGCGGATCCGCCACCATCGGGAAGATACAGTACGGCTACTCGGACGGCACCGGCGAGTATTTCATCACCATCGACACCGGGAAGTGCGACGGCTGCGGCGACTGCGTCGAGGCCTGCCCCGCCGGCATCTTCATGCTGAGCGAGAACGGCGGCCGCCCTACCGCCGTCGTCCGGGAAGAGCTGCGCAAGAAGCTGTCCTTCGCCTGCCCCGGCCAGGACGCCTGCGCCGCGCAGCACGGGGAGACCTGCCGCGCCGTCTGTACGAAGCAGGCCCTCGAACACAGCTGGTAAGAAAAGGAGGCCGCCCATGGCCGTCATCGACGAACTGAGGAAGAGCATCGCCCGGGTGGCCCGCGTCCCGGAGGACAGCCTCAAGCCGGAGACGCCGCTGAAAGACATCAAGGCGGACTCGCTCCACTGGGTGCAGATCATCGTCAGCCTGGAGACGGTCTACGACATCGAGGTGGACATCGACAAGGAGCGCATGGCGGAGCTGGCCACCGTGGCGGATTTTGCCGCCTACGTGGAGAAGTTCATCAAGTAAACCGGGCTTGGCAACCCGCCGCCGCGGGTCTATACTGCAAACAGGACGCTTGTGAAGGGGGTGGCCGCATGCCGTACCCGTCCCGCATGGTCAACCACTATTTTACCGACGCGGACGAGCTGCGCCGGATGAAGGAACGCCTCGCTGAGCTCGAAGAGAAGACCGCCCGAGAGAACATCATCGTCCTCCAGGGCGCGCCCCGGACGGAAATCAAGGAAGAGGTCCGCCGCATCCTCGACGAGGACGGCACCGTCCTCTACTCGGACATCGTCCGGCGGACGAGCCGCTGCCCGGCCGTCGTGCTGGACATCTACGACGAGATAAGCGCCGAAGGCTGACGGCTACTAGACCCGCCCCGCGTTCATCGGCCCGCTCCCGAAGGGCCGCACGTCCATCAGCAGGAACGGCTTCTCCAGCTTCGTCATTACGAGCGGGTTGTGTGCCAGTCCTTTTGGCACGACGACCGCCGTCGGCTCCTTGATGATGTGGCGCTCCATCTCCTTGCCGAGGCAGATCTCCGCCTCGCCGTTGAGCCTGGAGACGTCGTTCAGGTCCGTCCCCAGGAAGAACAGTATCTCCGGCTGGGCGTGGGCGTGGGGCTTGTCCGGGTCCGGCCCGAAGCGGTAGGGCACCTTCTTGATGCTCTCCAGCATGATGAGGAACTCGAAGCCCACGTCGTTGCCGCGGATGAAGGTCAGGCTGCCGCCGGAATCGTCCCGGTTGCTCGGGCCGTAGCTCCACGGCCCCTTGCGCTGGAAGGCCATCGGGATGACGTGCTTGCGGAGGCCGCCCATGAAGCTGCCGTAGGGAGCGGCGTCGAGGGTCTCCCGGCTGATATCGTACGGCGTTTCGCGGTACTTGGCGGAGCCGGACACCGTCACGAAGACGAACCGCCTGTTCATCCGCTGGACGACGGCTGGGAAGTGGGGCATCCCTTTCGGCACGGCCACCGCCGAGGACGAGGTTATCATAAATTTCTCGGCCGTCTCGCTGAGGCGGAACTCCACCTCCGCGCCGAGCTCGCCCATGTCCGCGGCGTCGGCGCCGTAGAACAGCATCACCTGGTCGAAATCATGGGTATGGGCCGACGGGCTCTCGGCCACCATATCTCCGGCCGCCTCGTACACGCCGTACTGGACCCGGGCGTCGATGTCCCACGGACTCAGATCGACGGTCGCCACCTGACGGTAGTAGCCGGGGCCGTCGTTGCTGAAGGTCAGTTTGTGGAGGTACTTATCGTACGCGCCTGCCATGCCGCACTCTCCTTCAAAGGGATAATGGCAACATCGTAGACGAACGGCAGGCGTTTGTCAAAGGCGGTCAGGCGGGAGGCCGGTACTCGGATATCTCCAGCAGGTGACCGTCCGGGTCGCGGAAGAAACAGCGTATCTCGTACTCGCGCTCGTACGGCGGCGTCAGGAACGCCGCCCCGCGCGACTTCAGCACCTCGTACGCCGCGCGGCAGTCCGGCACGCGGATGGTAAGCTCGTGGGTCACCGTGGCCGGGTCGGACGGCGGCGCGAAGGTCACGTCCGGCTTATCCGGGGTCGGACCGCCGCCGGTCACCAGCAGCAGCCAGGTCCCCTGGAACCGGAGCACGCAGGAGGTGCCGCCGTACTCCCGGTAGACCGTGGCGCCGAGCACGTCCCGGTAGAACGTCCGGGAAGCCGCGATGTCCTTCACCACCAGCAGCGTGGTAAGCTCCACGCCCTCGACGGGAAATCCTGCTTCCGTCATGTCGACGCCTCCACCGATTCCACCTTGAGCAGGTTGGTCGTCCCCGCCTCCCCGATGGGTATCCCGGCGGAGATGATAACGCTGTCCCCCGGCCGGGCCAGGCCCAGGTCGCGGGCCTTTTCGGCGGCGAACACGAAGGTATCGCCGAGCCGGTCCGGCGCCGGGGAAACGGTCTCCGGCCGCACGCCCCAGTAGAGCAGCAGCCGCCGCAGCACCTGAGGGTCCGGCGTGAGGGCCAGCACCGGCACGCTGGGGCGGTAGCGGGAGATGCGCCGCGCCGTGCTGCCGGACTGCGTGAAGGCCACGATGCAGGCCGCGTTGAGGCTGTAGGCCGTCTGGCAGGCGTTGAAGCTGATGACCTCGTCCGTCTCCGGGCAGAGCCACTGCCGGCGCTCCGCCAGCAGTTCGTCGTAGCGGAGCTTTTTCTCGGCTGCCCGGGCGATGCGGGCCATCGTCCGGACCGCTTCCACCGGGTACTTGCCGATGGACGTCTCCCCGGACAGCATGATGGCGTCCGTCCCGTCGAAGATGGCGTTGGCCACGTCGGTGGCCTCGGCGCGGGTGGGGCGGGCCTCGTTTATCATGGACTCCAGCATCTCGGTGGCGGTGATGACCGGCTTGCCGGCCCGGTTGC
>CAZOMF010000169.1:0-5515 GCA_964580635.1 uncultured Dehalococcoidaceae bacterium | reverse complement strand
ACGATGTTGAAAGGAGCACAACATGGTAAACGGCTACGCGGGTAAAATCCTCTTCGTCAACCTCACCACGGGGGTGATGAAGGAGGAGACCCCGGACGAACAACTCTACCGCGACTACCTCGGCGGCTACGGCCTCGGCGCCAAGATCATCTACGACCGGCAGAAGCCGGGCGCGGACCCCCTGGGACCGGACAATATCCTCGGCATCGTCACCGGCCCGCTGACGGGCACGCCGGCGGTCTCCGGCACGCGCTTCGTGGCGGTCGGCAAGTCGCCGCTCACCGGCGGCTGGGGCGACGCGAACTCGGGCGGCTACTTCGGGCCGTTCATGAAGTTCGCCGGCTACGACGCCGTCTTCTTCGAAGGGATTTCTCCCAAGCCGGTATACCTTCTCCTCGACAACGGCAAAGCGGAGCTCAAGGACGCCGCCCACCTCTGGGGCAAGGACACCTACGAGACGGAGGACCTGCTCAAGGCGGAGTACGGCAAAGACTGCCACGCCGCCTGCATCGGCCCCTCCGGCGAAAACCTGGCGCTCATCTCCTGCATTATCACCAAGAAGGGCGCGGCGGCCGGACGTTCCGGCCTCGGGGCGGTGATGGGCTCGAAGAAACTCAAGGCGGTCGCGGTGCGCGGCAACAAGGAAATCCCGCTGGCGGACAAAGCCCGCATGGACGAACTGCGCAAGCAGCAGACCCAGGCCATCGTCAACCCGCCGCCCGGCCCGATGGCGGAGATGAACAAGATGATGCCCATCTACGGCACCTCCAGCATGACGGACCAGAACGCCCACAGCGGCGATACGCCGGTCAAGAACTGGGGAGGCGTGGGCGTGGTGGACCTGCCGGACGTCAAGGGCCTCTCCGGCGATGCCGCCATCCACAACAAAAAGGGCTCGGCCGCCTGCTGGCGCTGCCCCATCGCCTGCCAGCACTCGCTGTACGCCGGAGACGGCGAGTACAAGTACCCGGAGGACACGCGGCGCGTCGAGTACGAGACGCAGGGCGCCTTCGGCACGCTCTGCCTGAACTCGAACACCGAATCCATCAACATGTGCAACCATCTCTGCAACAGCTACGGGATCGATACGATATCCGGCGGGACGGTCATTGCTTTCGCCATCGAGTGCTACGAGAACGGCATCCTGACGAAGGAGGACACCGACGGCATCGAGCTGACGTGGGGCAACCACCGGGCCATCGTCGCCATGACGGAGAAGGTCTGCCAGCGGGAGGGCATCGGGGCTATCCTGGCCGACGGCGTCAAGGCGGCCGCCGAGAAAATCGGCAAGGGGGCCGAGCAGTACGCCGTGCACATCGGCGGGCAGGAGCTCGGCATGCACGATCCGAAATTCAGCGGGTTCGGCGGGGACATGGCCTCCGCCCGCTACCACATGGACGCCACGCCGGGGCGGCACACGCAGAGCTTCGGGCCGGGCAGCTTCGGCAGCCACGTCCTCAACGCGCTCGGCCTGTGCATGTTCAGCGCCTTCGGCGGCGGACCGGGCGGCCCGAACTACAACCTGGAGAACCTCAACGCCGCCACCGGGTGGGGCCTTACCAACGAAGAACTGCTCAAGGCCGGCGAGCGCATCATGACGGTGCGCCACCTGTTCAACCTGCGGGAAGGCATCAACCCGGCCAAGGACTGGAAGGTGCACCCGCGCATCATCGGGGACCCGCCGCAGACGGAAGGCCCGCTGGCCGGGGTGACCACGGACCACACCGAGCAAATCTATTGGGGCATCGGGGCGCTCGGCTGGGACCGCCACACAGCGAAGCCCACCAAGGCCAAGCTGCTGGAGCTGGGGTTCGAGAAGGCCGCCGAGGAGCTGTGGCCGCCGATGCCCGGCCCCGGCGGACCACCGGCCTGAGCATCACGGCAGAAAAACGAAGGGGGAGCGCACAGCTCCCCCTTTTTTACACCGGTTAACGTGAGCTACTTTTCCGCATGCTCCCGGGCGGGTGTAACGAGGAGCACCGGCAGCCCGCCGTGCTTGAGGATATACTCCGCCGTGCCGCCCATCACCACCTGGCGCAGGCCGGAGTGCCCGTGCGTCGCCATGGCGATGAGCCCGAAGCCGTTGTCCCGGGCGTAGCCGATGATGGCCTGGCTGGGAACGCCCTCCAACACGACCGTCTCCACGTCCAGGCCCTTCTCGCGGAGCGGCCCGGCCATCTCTTCCAGGTAGGAGGGCATCTCCGCCATCTCTTTCTGGAAGCGCCGGTCCTGCCCGGCGGTGCGGAACTGCCCGCCGCTGACGCCCGGCACGGCGAGGGGCAGGTTGACGCCGGCGGTATCCACCACTTTCAGCAGCACCGCCTTCTTGAAAGAGCCGGCCTCCGCCGCGAGGTACGACAGGATGTACTCCGAGGACTTCGAGCCGTCCAGGCAGACGAGCACGTTCTCAAACATGGGCGTTTCTCCTTCACCAGCCGGCGGGCGGGCCGCCGTTCCCTCCCATCATACCACGTCCGGGCGGCGGGCTGAACCACCCTCGGTACGGTCATCCGCACGGGTATTTTCGGTACCGGCCCACTTTCCTACTATGATGAAAGGAGAAACTACTTTGAAATGAGTAGTTTTCGCAGTTGACTTTTACCTCAGTTTGTCCTATATTAATTGAGCTACGAGTGTGCCAATTAAAAGGACAGGGGGTTTTTGCATGAAGAAAAAGGGACTCATCGTACTACTCTCACTGGTGGTCATTCTGATGACCCTGGTCGCCTGTGGCGGCGCTACCGGTCCCGCCGGCCCCAAGGGCGATACCGGCGCTACGGGAGCCACCGGTCCAGCCGGCCCCGCTGGTCCTGCCGGCCCCACTGGTCCTGCCGGCCCCACCGGTGCCACCGGCCCAGCCGGTCCTGCCGGTCCTGCCGGAACGGTCACCGCAAGCAGTCTTACCTGTACGCAATGCCACAATGCCACGCAGGTAATGGTCGCGATACAGGCGGAGTACAGCGTATCCGGCCATGCGTCCGGCTCAACCGCGCTGGCCCACGAAGCCAGTGCTTCCTGCGGTGGCTGCCATACCGGGCAGGGCCTGCCGATGCGCGTCAACGCGGACGGCACCGTCGCCCAAGCGGCCCCCGAGGCTATAGACGGCCCGGCGCCGATCAACTGCCGAAGCTGCCACGAGATACATCAGACGTACACCTCGGATGACTGGGCGTTTACCACCGTAGCCCCGGTATCACTCATAAGCACCGGTGATACCTTCGACGCCGGGGAAGGCAATCTATGCGCCGAGTGTCACCAGGCGCGAACAGCCGTGCCGGACACCACCCAGGCAACCTTCACCGTGACCTCGACCCACTGGGGACCGCACCACGGCCCGCAGGCAAACATGGTGCTGGGCGTGGGCGGCTATACCGGTACCTCTAGCACTGCGCCAAGTCCGTACTTCCACTACAGCCTGACCAGTGACGCCTGCGTGACCTGCCACATGGGCGAGGCCGATGGTAAAGAGGCCGGCGGCCATACCTGGATGCCGAATGTGGCCAACTGCCTGGCCTGCCATTCCGATGCCACCGACTTCGACATCGACGGCGAGCAGACCGATATTCAGGGAATGCTCGACCAGGTCAAGGGACTCCTGATCGGCCAGGGCATGCTGACGGCCGATGAGAATCCTGTGCCTGGAACCTATGATTCGGTCAAGGCCGCGGCGCTTTACAACTACCTGTACGTCAACCAGGACAGAAGCCTCGGCGTACACAACCCGACCTATACCAAGACACTCCTGCAGGCGGCTCTGGACGCTTTGCAGTAGTCAGCGTTAATCTAGTCAAGCTACGAAGCACAGAGGGGAGCATGTTCCCCTCTGTGTTTTTTTATCGATCCGGGCAATTGCCTCTGCCTTTCCGCTGCGACCGCAGTACCCACGTCCCGGCGGACCAGCACGCTCCGCCGTCCCCCCTTGTGTACCGTGGTTGAAGGAGACCCTACTGTAAAACGAGTAGTTCTCCCGGTTGACTTTTCCCTCACTTTATCCTATATTTGTTTTGAGCTACGAGTGCCAATCTAAAAGAATAGGGGGGTTTTGCATGAAGAAAAAGGGACTCATAGTACTACTCTCACTGGCGGTTATCCTGATGACCCTGGCCGCCTGTGCCGGCGCAACCGGACCAACCGGACCAACCGGTCCGGCCGGTGCTACCGGCGCCACCGGTCCCGCCGGTCCTGCCGGCCCCGCAGGTCCTGCCGGTCCTACCGGTCCCGCCGGCCCCGCCGGTCCCGCCGGCCCCGCCGGGCAGAATGCTTCGGCGGTGATCCAGCCTGAGTCGTGCACGGTGTGCCATCCCAACCGGGGTGATGCGCACCAGGCGTACTACGACCAGCTCTACCAGGACGGCGTTATCACGATAACCAACCTGAGCTACTCGTTCACGGGTGGCTCCAGCGTCGTGAAGTTCACCATGAACATGAACGGCGTACCGATCGACGGCAACAGCGTCGACTCATTGGGCATCTACTGGGTAGAATGGACCGGCACGGACTTCGAGATGCCGAACGGCCGTCTGTCCATCAAGGGCACGATGAGCTACGCCAACGGCGTCACCACCAGCACTTTGGCCAACAGCACCGACCTCAACCAGACGGACGGCCTCATCGTCATCTACGGCCGCGACGGTACGATCGGCAGCATCCCGAACTCCCGCGTCCAACAGGAAAAGTACCCCTTCGCAGCTCTCCTGGAGACCGGGAACGGCGTTGACTATACCTCAGCCGCCAACGTCGCCGGGTGCGAGAAGTGCCACACCACGCCGTACCTGAAGCACGGCTACATCTACGGCGAGGTCGACCACGATGCTTCCAACGACTTCTACACCTGCAAGGCCTGTCACCTCGACAACGGTGACGGCGAACACATCGTCTGGCAGATGCTGCTCGATGACCCGGCGGCAGCCGCGGCCAACGAAGCCGGCACGCCGCCGACCGCGGCGCAGGAAGCCAAGTATGCCTACAAGACGATGCTCATGAACGATGTCCACATGTCCCACCGAATGGAATTCCCCTATCCGCAGTCCATGGCTAACTGCGTGACCTGCCACGAGGACAAGCTCGACATGATCCTTACCGATGACAACTTCAACCTCACCACCTGCAAGAGCTGCCATCCGGTCGACGGTTCCGCCGAGTACGGCACGGACACGTTCGCCCTCAAGACCCTGCTGCCCTCCGGCATCCACGGCAGCATGGACCTCAACGACAATACCACCAACTGCAACGGCTGCCACAAGGCAGGCGGCATCGGCCCGACCTTCAGCCAGATCCACACCGGCTATGATGCGGCCATCTACACGGCCGACGGCCAGCGCTACACGGACGGCATCAAGACGACCATCGACAGCGCTTCCTTCGCCAGCAACAAGATAACCATCAGCGCCAGCGCGACCGGCGTGGTCGGCACGGCCGATTCCAAGAACATCGATCCCGAGTTCATGGTCAGCCTTTACGGCTACGATACCAAGGACTTCATCGTCAACGGCCACGACCGCTACGACAGTAACGG
>CAZOMF010000168.1:0-5553 GCA_964580635.1 uncultured Dehalococcoidaceae bacterium | reverse complement strand
CAAAACCCCCCCCGCCGCCTCCCCCCGCCGGCGGGGTATGGGGGGGCGGGGCGCCCCCCGCCCGCCGCTCCGCCGTGTCACCATTGACAGGTCCGAAACCAGGGATGGCAGCGTGAACTGGATTCCCGCTTTCGCGGGGATGACGGAAGCGGGAATGGCATCCTTCATCGCTCATCCTTCGACAGGCTCAGGATGAGCGGAGCGGGCGGAAATGGATTGTTCACAGCGCTCAGAACGATAATCGAAGTGAAGTTCCTTCGAGGTTTTGTTCCTTTTTACACTCTCGTGCTATACTGACGCTATCCCATCCAGGAGCATACATCATGGAAGCATTGAACGTGGTCGTGCTAACGCCGGCTTACGACCCCACCTTTCCCCACGCCGACGAGACGTGTCTCGAGCTTATCCGCCAGGCGGCGCCGGGCATCACGGTAACGGACGGCTCGGAGCTGCTCATCAAGGAAATCAGAGGCGATGAAAACGCGAGCAAGCAGCTCGACGCAATGCTGAAGGACGCGGACATCCTCTTCGGGTTCTCACCGCCGCGGGACACCCTGAAGCGGGCCCCGAAGGTGAAGTGGTTCCAGGCAACATCCGCCGGCGTCGACCGGCTGGCCCGGCACGAGATATGGAACAGCGACATCCTCATCACGGGGGTAAGCGGCATCCACGCGGTACCCATTAGCGAGTTCGTGATGGAGCTGATGCTGATGTTCGCGAAGGGGGCGATCAATTCCTTCGAGAACAAGCGGAACCACACGTGGGGGCGCTACATGGCCTACGAGCTGGCGGGACGGACGGTGGGCATCGTGGGACTGGGGCACATCGGGCGGGAGATCGCCCGGCTGGCCAAGGCGTTCAACATGCGGGTGCTGGCGACACGACGCTCGGCGAAACGGGTGGGCACGGCGCGGAACGTGGACCAGCTGATGCCGCAGAGCGACCTCAAGAAGATGATGGCGGAGAGCGACTATGTCGTCGTCTCGGTGCCCCTCACGCACGAGACGGAGAAGCTCATCGGGGCGGCGGAGATAAGGGCGATGAAGTCGACCGCCTACCTCATCAACATCGCGCGCGGGGGCATCATCGACGAGGAAGCGCTCATCGAGGCGCTGACCGAGAAGCGAATCGCCGGGGCGGGGCTCGACGTGACGGCGAAGGAACCGCTGCCGCCGGAATCGCCGCTGTGGGACCTCGACAACGTGATCCTCAGTCCGCACGTATCCGGCGGGATGGAGGACTACATGCTGCGGGCGACGAAGCTGTTCTGCGAGAACCTGCGGCGGCGGCACGAGGGGCGGCCCCTGATGAACGTGGTGAAGCGTTCCCGGGGGTACTGAAGCCGGTCTGACAGGCCTCTTCACGAAGGATTCGTTTTGTAAAAACGGGTGTTGTACGAGGCACCCCTTTTCGTAGTTGAGGGCGGGAAAAAGCGGCGCTTTTCAGCTTCGATTCGTTTCGGCATTTTACGCTGTTCATCCACAACTCAGGTTCGATTCGTTCCGTCATTTTTACGCTGTTTTCCATGAACCAGGCTCGATTCGTTTTGTCATGGTGTGCGAGAGCACCTTTTTCACGTTTGAGCCGTGCATTTATCGGTTACCTTTCATCACCAGTTTAGTACTTTTGTTCTATTATTGTCAAGGAAATAGTGTCGCGGGTAGAGGCTGCGGATTCTTCGCTTCGCTCAGAATGACATAAGGTCCGAGGGCGGCGGCCTGCGGCCGCCGCCCCACCGTGTTACTCATTGACGGGTCCGAAACCAGAGATGGCGGCGTGAACCGGATTCCCGCTTTCGCGGGAATGACAGCGCCTGCTCATCCTTCGACAGGCTCAGGATGAGCGGGTCTCACCCTCACCCCTACCCTCTCCATCAAATGGAGAGGGCGAACGTTCCGGTAAATAAATGGGCGGATTGCTTCGGTCGCTTCGCTCTCTCGCAATGACATCAACCAGATTCCGGCAGCGCCGGAATGACGATACGGCGAGCGGATCGATTCATTGCGCTCAGAATGACAGTATAGTTTGAGGGGTAACCCTCACTGGATTGGATGCCAGGCTACTATGCCGGGCCAAATCAGCGTTTTAGAGTGAGGATATGGAGATGCCTATTCTCATCGTCAATATAGCCGGGGCCGCGCCGGCAGCGAGGTACATCTTCGAAGGCGCCGGGATGGGTACCGAGACCGTCAATGACCTCGAAACGGCGGCCGTCCGGCTGGCCGGCGGCGACTACCATGTAGCCGTGCTGCTCGCGGACGAGGGTGACAGCATCGATGCCTGTGAAACCCTGCGGGGAACGGGCGGCACCCCGCTCATCGTCATATCGCCGGGAATGAGCACGGAAGCCTGCGTGCGTACCATCGAAGCCGGGGCGGACTTCTGCCTGCGGCGGGCGTTCGGGCCGCTGGAACTGACAGCGCGAGTGAAGGCGCTGGAGCACCGTTTCGTTCGAACCGCAGTGGCGGCTGCCTGACCGGGCGGTCGACCGGTTCACCCTTTCAGCTTAAATACCGCCCTACCTGACCGAGATTCTTCGGTCGCTCTGCTTACGCAGAATGACCGGCACCCGCTTGCGCAGCGGACACGCGTTTGGTATCGTATCTAACGTACGGCGGCCCGACCCCGGCCGTCCCGCACCATGGGTGACGATACAGGCGATATATACCTCCAGCGAATAACGGTCAGCCGGCTGAACTCCAACTGCTATATATTCGGGCTGATGTCTACCGGTCATGGGCTGGTCATCGACCCGGGCGGCGAGCCCGACGCGCTCATTCAAGCCGTCGAGACGTCCGGGCTGGCCATTACGGACATCGTCCTCACCCACGGGCATTCCGACCACATCGCGGCACTGCGCGACCTCCAGGAAGCGACCGGCGCAGCGGTGAGCATCCACGCCGCCGACGCCGATTTCCTGATCGGGCAGGGACCGGTAAGCTCGCAGTTCGGCATCAGCTACCGGACGCCGGATCCACCAGACCGGCGGCTCATCGACGGGGACGCCATCGACACGGGCGGACCGTCACTGACCGTCATTCACACGCCGGGGCATACGCCCGGCAGCATCTCGCTGCTGGCCGGGAACCTGCTGTTCACCGGGGACACATTGGTGCGGCACGGCATCGGGACGACGCTGATGCCGGGGAGCAGCCGACGGCAGCTGATCGAGAGCATCCGCAACCGATTGCTGCCGCTACCGGACGGCACGGTCGTTTACCCGGGCCACGGGAGACCGACGACCATCGGCGAGGAACGGCGGGAGAACCGGTATTTGGTGACGTCACGGGCGTGAATACCGCGTCGCTTTTCACGTCCCGACCCCGTCGGTATTCTTCATTCGCGCCTGATTCAGACCTCGCCCCCTGCCCTCTCCATCAAGTGGAGAGGGCAAAGAAGAAAATGAACGGATTCTTCGCTTCGCTCAGACTGACGGAAGGTTAAGGGAGGCGGGAGTTAGATTCCGGCCTGCGCCGGAATGACGATACGCCGAGTTGCTTTTTGGGGCGGGATAGGGTATAGTTCAATCCGTAAGGAACAACAGAATAGCTTGACGGGGGTGCCCGAGCGCGAGCGAGGGCCCAACTGGAAAGCAAGCCGGTGGGAATCCGGCGCGGCCGCGCCACTGTGATCGGTCCCGGGACCGTAAGCCAGAACGCCAGCCCCTGAACGAGCCTATGCTTTCGCGGGGAAAGCGATAGGACTTTTTATTGGAAGTCAGAAACCCCTCGACGGCAGGCGAGGGGTTTTTTTATCCCCGCAGTACACAACAGGAGCGGAAGGTGAAAACCAACAAACGTACCATCATCATCGCGGGCCTACTCATCCTCGTCCTCATGGCAACGGTCCTGGCCGGCTGCGGCGGCACAACACCGACGACCAGTCCCGCCGCCACCACCAGCGGCACGCCCACCAGCACCACGGTCACGGTGACCGACCAGATAGGCCGGACGGTGACCATCAAAGGAACCCCGCAGCGGATCATCTCCCTGGCGCCGAGCAACACGGAAATCCTCTACGCGCTCGGCCTGGGCGACCGGGTCATCGCGCGGACGGACTACGATACCTATCCGCCGGAGGCGACCCAGAAGCCGAGCATCGGCGGGTTCAGCACGCCGAACATCGAGCAAATCGTGGCCATGAACCCGGACCTCGTGGTGGCAGCGGACATCCATAAAGACCAGGTAGTGCCGCAGCTCGAAGCCGACGGCATCACCGTCATCTGCCTGGCGCCGCAGACGGTGCAGCAGGTGCTCGACGCCATCACGCTCGTCGGCAAGGTGACCGGGGTGGAGCAGACGGCCAGCGCCCTGGTGGACTCCATGCAGCAGCGCATCGACGCCATCACCTCCAAGACCAAGGACCTCACGCAGGACCAGCGACCGCGGACGATGTACATCGTCTGGCCCGACCCGATCATGGTGGGCGGCGGGAACACGATCCAGGGCGAACTCATCGACATGGCGGGCGGCAGCAACATCGCCGATAACCTGGACAGCTACGCCACGATGAACATCGAGGCCATCCTGGCGGCCAACCCGCAGGTGATGATCGCCAGCACGGGCATGGGCGAGGGGGCGGACGCGGGTTTCACGTTCATCAAGACCGACGACCGGCTGGCGGACACGGACGCCCGCATCAACGGCCAGATCTACGCCATCGACCAGGACATCATCAGCCGGGGCGGGCCGCGCATCGTGGACGCGCTGGAAGAGTTCGCCAAAATGATCCACCCGGAGCTGTTCGGCTCCAGCAACGCAACCGTGCCAACCGGCTAAGGTAACGAGAAGCGAATGCAATCCGCAGCCCGAAACAACCAATCCGACACCGGCTACCTGAGCAAGCCGCGCAGCCGCAGGGCCAGCATCATCATCCTGGCGGCGGTACTGCTGGTCATCATCGCGGTGGCGACGGGGCTGGGGAGCGTGAGCGTCCCGCTGGGGACGACCGTCAAGGTCATCATCGACAAAATCCCGTTCGTGCACCTCCACCAGACCTGGCCGGACACGATGGCGAGCATCGTCTGGAAAATCCGGTTGCCGCGGGTACTGCTGGCCGGGCTGGTGGGGGCGGCACTCGCTACGGCGGGGGCCACCTACCAGGGACTTTTCCGCAACCCGCTGGCGGACCCGTACCTCATCGGGGTGGCGCAGGGGGCATCGCTGGGGGCGGTCATCGGGTTCCTGGTGCCGGTGTCGTTCAGCCTGGGGGCGTTCGGGGTCATCCCGGTGTTCGCCTTCATGGGGGCCATCATCGCCACGGTGGCAGTCTACCTGCTGGCGCGGACGGGCAAGACGCTGCCGGTCACCACGCTCATCCTGGCCGGGGTGGCGCTGAGCGCGCTGCTGAGCTCCATCGTCTCCTACCTCATCATCACGAGCGGGGACGCGCTCCACGGCATCATCTTCTGGCTGATGGGCAGCTTCGCGCTGGCGAGGTGGGACGAGGTGGCGGTGGTGGCGCCCTACGTGGCGGTGGGGGCGGCGGTCATCCTGGTATTCGCGCGGCTGCTCAACGTGATGCAGCTCGACGAGGAGCAGGCGCAGCAGCTCG
>CAZOMF010000167.1:0-5580 GCA_964580635.1 uncultured Dehalococcoidaceae bacterium | reverse complement strand
CAGCCGGGCCTCGAGGCGTTTCACGCGGGTCTCGAGCTCGCCGGACTCGCAAAGGGCCAGGTAACCGGGCGCGGGCGTCATTTTCTCGCTACCTCCAGCGTCAGACGGTCCACGGCGACGATCTCCACATCCGTTCCCGCCGGCAGATCGTCTTCCACGCTGCGGGCGCGCCAGAGCTCGCCGTCGAACATCACCATTCCCTCGGGGTCGAGCGGGTCGGTCACGACGGCCGCCCGGCCGACCATAGCCTCGGCGCCGGTGACCGCGCGGCGGCGGAGGGCCGGCACGACGAAGTGATGGAGCAGCATCACCGCCGCCCCGAGGACGACGGCGATGACGACGATGCTCCAGACGCTCAGTTTCACGTGGAAGGCCCAGAGCGCCAGGAAGACGAGGGCGATAACGGCGAGGTCATCGAGCATGGCGAACCACGCCACGAGGTCCCGCCGGCGTTCCTCCTTGTCGCGGTTATCCTTCACGACCGCCCTCCCGACCGCCAGGGGGCAGCGCTCATCCGGAACGGCGCGCCGGGTACGCGGAACTTTTTACCGCCAGCGTCAAGCTCCGTGAAAAATCCTCTCGCTTTAAGATGTGGGTCGGCGAGGAGGTCCGGAATGGAAGCGACCTTCGCCCAGGGGAAACGCATGAGCTGGGCGGTCTCGACGAGTCCGGCGGCGGAGCGGTCTTTCGTCCAGCGGCTGAGGACGTCGATGACGTGGTCGATGTGCTCGTTACGGTACGTCTCGTCGTGCCAGCAGGCGTCCGTCAGGTCTCCGGCGGCCCCTTCGGCATCCAGCCAGCCGACGAGCGTGTCCCAATCGCGCTGGAGCGAGAGGAGGACGTGGCCGTCCGCGCAGGGAAGCACCTTGAAAGCGTTGTTCCAGTGGAGGCTCCCCTGCCGGGCGGCGACGGTGCCGTCGGCGGCATAGCGCGGGAGGACGTGGTCGAGGACGGCGGCGGCGCACTCCTGGAGGGAAATGTCCAGATGCTGGCCCTTGCCGGTCCCGCGACGATGGCGCAGCGCCAGTAAAATACCGTTGACGGCGAAGAGCGCGGCGGTGTAGTGGGCCTGGGGCCCCGGCAGGCGGACGGGGCGGTCAGGTTCCCCGGTGACGGAGAGCCAGCCGCCGGCCGCCTGGGCGACGAGTTCGGAGGAAGCGTCACCAATATGGGGACCGTTCTGCCCGAAGCCGGTGATGGAGGCCATGACGAGACCGGGGTTATCCTTCGACAGGTCGGCATAGGCCAGCCCGAGTCCGGCCAGACGGCCGGGCGGGAAGGTCTCGATGAGGACGTCCGTCTTCATGGCCAGCTCGCGGAAGGATGCCTGTCCTTCGGGCAGCGTTATGTCAAGAGCCACGCGGCCCTTGCCGGCGTCCAGGTAGCGGGGCGTGTCCGGCGCCGCGCCGGGCGTACCGATGCGGGTGACGTCCGCGCCGAGGCCGTAGAGGAGCCAGCCGGCGAAGCGGGCGGCGACGTTCCCCGTCTCGAGGACACGGAGGCCGGAAAAAACGGTATTCCCGCGCGGCGCGGCCATCATCACCTCCCGGGGCGGCTACTGCTGCCGTTTCTGGATATTGGCCCAGGTATCCCGGAGGGTGACCGTCCGGTTGAAGACGAGCTTGTCCGGGGAGGAGTCCGGGTCCACGCAGAAGTAGCCGAGGCGCTCGAACTGGCAGCGGTCGCCGGGCTTGGCATCGGCGAGGGACGGCTCCAGACGGCAGTCCGTCAGCACCTCGAGAGAGTTGGGATTGAGGATGGACATGGGGTCGGCGCCCTCGTCGATGTCGGTGGGGTCTTCCCGGTCGAAGAGGTGGTCGTAGAGCCGGACCTCGGCGGTGAGGGCGTGCCGGGCGGACACCCAGTGTAAGGTGGACTTCACCTTGCGGCCGTCCGGGGCGTCGCCGCCGCGGGTCGCCGGGTCATAGGTGCAGTGTATCCCGGTCACCTCGCCGGAGTCGTCCTTCACCACGTCCACGCACTTCACGAAGTAGGCGGAGCGCAGGCGCACCTCGCGGCCGGGGGCGAGGCGGTAGTACTTCGGGGCGGGGACCTCCATGAAGTCCTCCCGCTCGATGTAGAGCACCTTGGAGAAGGGAACCTTCCGCGTGCCGGCGGACGGGTCTTCCGGGTTGACGACGGGCTCGAACTCCTCGACGAGGTCGTCCGGGTAGTTATCGATAACGAGTTTCAACGGACGGAGGACAGCCATCACACGAGGCACCTCCCTGTTGAGGTGCTCGCGGAGGACGTGCTCCAGGAAGGCGATATCGATGGTGCTGTTGGTCTTGGCGATACCGGTGCGGGCGCAGAAATCACGGATGGCGGCGGGGGTATAACCGCGGCGGCGCAGGCCGGCCACGGTGGGCAGGCGCGGGTCGTCCCAGCCACTGAGGAGGCCCTTTTCGATAAGGGGACGCAGCATCCGCTTGCTGGTGATCATGTAGGTGATATTGAGGCGGGCGAACTCTATCTGGGTGGGACGGTAGACGCCGAGCTGGATGAGGAACCAGTCGTAGAGGGGGCGATGGTCCTCGAACTCGAGCGAGCAGAGCGAGTGGGTTATGCCCTCCATGGAGTCGTTGAGGCCATGGGTCCAGTCATACATGGGATAGAGGCACCACTTGTCCCCGGTGCGAGGGTGGGTGGCGTGGAGGATGCGGTACATGACCGGGTCACGCATGTTCATGTTGGGGGAAGCCATATCAACCTTGGCGCGGAGGACGCGGGAGCCGTCCGGGAACTCGCCGGCGCGCATCCTCGTGAAGAGGTCCAGGTTCTCCTCCACGGAGCGGTCCCGGTACGGACTCTCCCGGCCGGGCTCGGTGAGGGTGCCGCGGTACTCGCGTATCTCGTCCCCGGTAAGGTCATCGACGTAGGCATGGCCGTCCTTGATGAGCTGCACGGCGTAGTCGTACATGGGCTCGAAGTAGTCCGAGGCGAAGAAGAGCCTGTCGCCCCAGTCGTAGCCGAGCCAGTGGATATCGCCGATGATATTATCGATGTACTTCTGCTCTTCCTTGGTGGGGTTGGTGTCGTCGAAGCGCAGGTTGGTGATGCCGCCGAAGTCCTCGGCAATGCTGAAGCTTATCCAGCAGGCCTTGGCGTGCCCGATGTGCAGGTAACCGTTGGGCTCCGGCGGGAACCGGGTGTGGACATTGTCGTAGCGGCCCTCCCGAAGGTCCTGGCGGACAATATCCCTGATGAAGTCGCTGGCGGTATTCGTGTTTTCCGTGGTCATGGTGTCGTATTGTCCTCCTTTCCTTCTTTTGGTCCCGCTATCTGCTCCAGCCTGCCGAGGGCAAGCCGGATACGCTGGAGACATTCGCGCTGCCCGAGCACGGTCATGGTCTCGAAGAGGGGCGGCGTGGCGGCGCGGCCGGTGACGGCGGTGCGCAGGATGCCGAAAAGCTGCCCCGCCTTGAGGCCGAGCTCCCCGGCGAGGGGACGCAGCAAAGCTTCGAGGCCGTCGCCGTCGAAGCCCTCCAGCTCGGCGAGCTGGTCGGCGGCCGCCTTCAATGCCGCGAGGCTCTCCGCGGCGGTCATCTTCTTTCCTGCCAGTTCGGCCGGGTCATAGTCAGGGTAGAGGAAGAAGAAATCGGCGTAGGCCGCGGCGTCCTTGAGCGTGATAATACGCTCCCGGATCAGCGGTGCGATTTGGTGCACGTAGCTTTCGTCGATGGGGCGCGGTACGGCGGCCGGCAGGCCGTCCTCCAGGAACGGCAGGAGCCGCACGGCGAGGTCGTCCGGGTCGAGGCCGCGGATAAAGACGCCGTTGAGCCAGTCCAGCTTGGCCCGGTCGAACATGGCGCCGGTCCTGCCGATGCGGTCGAGGGAGAAATAGTCGATCAGTTCCTCCCGGGTCATGACCTCCGTCTTGTCGTCGAGCGACCAGCCGATGAGGGAGAGGAAGTTGAGCATGGTCTCCGGGAGGTAGCCCATCTCGCGGTAATCGAGGATGGAGGTGGCGCCGTGGCGCTTGCTGAGCTTGGCGCGGTCCGGTCCGACGATGAGCGGGTGATGGACGAACGTCGGCGGTTCCCAGCCGAGGTCGCGGTACATCAGGATATGGCGCGGCGTGGAGGAGATCCATTCCTCGGCGCGGATGACGTGGGAAATCTCCATGAAATGGTCGTCCACGACGCTGGCGAGGTGGTAGGTGGGATAGCCGTCGCTCTTGAGCATGACGAAGTCGTCCTGGGTGGCGAGGTCGAAGCTCACCTCCCCGTAGATGGCATCGGTAAAGCCCACCGTGCCGGTCTCCGGCACCTTGAAACGAATCACTTTCGGGATACCGGCGGCGTCTTTGGCGGCGCGCTCATCGGGCGTCAGGCCGCGGCAGGTGCGGTCGTAGCCGGTGGCCGGGTCCTTCCGGGCCGCCCGGTCCTGGCGCACCTCTTCGAGGCGCTCCGGCGTGCAGTAGCAGTAGTAGGCGTTCCCCTGGGCGACGAGGCGCTCGGCGGCCTCGCGGTAAAGGTGGAGGCGCTGGCTCTGGTAGTACGGGCCGTAGTCGCCGCCCTTGTCCGGTCCCTCGTCCCAGTCGATGCCGAGCCAGCGGAGGGCGTCCATCATGTACTCGACGGCACCGGGCACCAGGCGGCCGACGTCCGTGTCCTCGATGCGGAGGACGAACGCGCCGTCGAAGTGGCGGGCCATGAGGTAGTCGAAGATAGCCGTGCGGATATTGCCCACGTGGGGGCGCCCGGTGGGGCTCGGCGCGAAACGGACGCGGACCGGTCTATCCATGTCAGAAGGCAACCTTTCGTGACCCGGGAGAGGACTATATGATGTATCAATTGTAGCAGAAACACCGCCACGCACGCCAGACATAAAACAAGGAAACTGCGGTCCTGACGAAGGACACAAGGCACGATTCCGGCTTTCGGGGGATGTCGGGTGACTTTCGAGCGTCACGGAGGTATAGTTAGTCCGTGCAACCCGTGAAAGAACTGAAAATCAGGCCGGTCGAGCTCTTGCACGACCTGCGGGCGTCCGTCTCGGAGGTCCTTCATATACCTTTTACGGAGCGCGTCGACCATCGAATGTTTCAGCCGGACAAGAAAGTACTGGCGATCTGGGCGGCGGAGTGCGCGGAGCGGGTGCTGCCCTGCTTCGAAGACCGGTATCCCGATGACGACCGGCCCCGCCAGGCGATCGAGGCGCTCCGGGAGTGGATAAGCAGCGGGGTATTCAGGATGGCGGTCATACGCGGGGCGTCGCTGGCGGCCCATGCCGCTGCGAAGGGAAAGCAGGAGCCCGATGCGGTGTTCGCGGCGCACGCCGCGGGCCAGGCGGTCGCCACGGCGCACGTCCCCACTCACGCTTTCGGTGCCGCTGTCTACGGGATCCGGGCCGCCGCCGCGCATTCCGGAAACGATGAAGACGGCCTGAAGGAACGCGACCGGCAGTTGCGGCGGTTGCGCTGGCTGGCGGAGACGGGCATCTTGAAATGATTGACCATCGACTCCTCTGTAAAACGACATGGCTACTCTACGAAGCTGGCCAAGCGTAAGAGCGTGAAAAAAGGCTACCCAGTTTACGACGCGACGTTAACGCCGATTGAAAATGAGACGAAATAAG
>CAZOMF010000166.1:0-5662 GCA_964580635.1 uncultured Dehalococcoidaceae bacterium | reverse complement strand
GGTTGCGCCCGCAGCGCCCGTAGCTGCCGAGCAGCTTGGCCTCGTCGCGGGAGCCCACCTGCCGCAGCTCGACGCGGGTCTTGAAGCGGGCCGTGAGGCGGCGCACCAGGTCCCGGAAGTCCACGCGCTCCTCGGCGGAAAAAAGGAAGGTGAGGCGGGAGCTGTCGAAGTTGTACTCGGCGGTGAGGAGCTTCATGGGGAGGCCGAGGTCGGCGATCATCTTCTCGCACTCCCGGTAAGCCTCCTTGCTCTTCTGGTCGAGCTCGGCGGCCCGGGCGATGTCGTCGCCGTCGGCCTTGCGGACGACGGGGCTCGGCGGCTCTCGGTTGGCCTGGTCCTCGTCCTCGCGGGGTGCCACGACGACGTGCCCGAGCTCCATGCCGCGGGCGGTCTTGACCACGGCGTAGTCGTTGACCTCGAGGTCGAGGTCGCCGGCGTCGAAGTAGTATATCTTGCCGGCCTGCTTGAAACGGATGCCGGTTGTCCTGACCATTATGTCACGGAGGCCCGCGCGGGCGGACCCTCCGCTTTCCCTCCTCCCGGCAGCGGGATATCGATGACGAGCACCTCGAGCGCCAGCCGGGGGCTGACGTTCCGGCGGAGCTGGCTCGCGCAGCGCTCGATGGCGCCCAGGTAGTCCCGTGCCTGTTCGAGCCGGCAGGAGGCGGCGATTTTCGCCAGCTCGTCCCGCCGGTCTACATTAGTTATCATATCACGGCGGCCCATTTTTAACAACATTATGTCACGCCAGTAATCGCGCCAGCGGTCGAGGACGGCGTAGACGGCGCGGCGGTCCTGGGTAAAGCCGGAGGCCAGTTTGGCCGCCCAGGCGAAGCGGGCCTCGATGGCGGTATCGAGGAGGCCGCGCAGGGCGGCCATCTCCTCGTCGCGCCGCGTCAAAATACTTTCGTCGGCGGCGGCGGTCAACGCCCAGCCGGGGCAGCCGTGGGAGAGGCGGGCCAGCAGGTCCGCCCGCTCCGGCGGCAGGTTATCATGTTCCACCAGCCATTCGGTGATGACCTCATTGGGGACGGGCTGGAGCTCGATCCGCAGGCACCGGGAGACGACCGTCTCCGGGAGCAGCCGCTCGTTAACGGTCAGCAGGATGAAGGTGACGTTGGGCGGCGGCTCCTCGAGCGTCTTGAGGAAGCGGTTGGCGCCCTCCTGGGAGAGCAGCTCGGCGCTCTCGATGATGAAGACCTTGTTGCGGCCCTCGAAGGGCGGCAGGTTGGCGTCGTGCTGTATCTCCTCCACCTGCTCGATGCGGATGACCTTGTACTCCGCGCCCTCGTCCTTCTGCGTCAGGCCGATGACCTGGACGTCCGGGTGATTGCCCTTCCCTATCTTCCGGCAGGCGGTGCACGCGCCGCAGGGCGGTTCCGCGCCGGTGCAGTTGAGGGCCTCGGCGAGCCGCAGGGCGAGCGTCATCTTGCCGACGTGCTCCGGCCCGGTGAAGAGGTAGGCGTGCGAGGCGGTGCCGCTCTCCAGGCTCTGCCGGAGGAGCGCGACGGCACGGTCCTGCCCGATGATGTCCCACATGCGAATAGAAAAGCTCCTTAGAGGATGTCCCGGCCGGTGAGGTCGTCGATGGTCTCTCGCCGGCGTACCAGGCGGGCAGTGCCGTCCTTCACGAAGACGATGGCGGGGCGGCAGCTGCCGTTGTAGTTGCTGGCCATGGGTACGGCGTAGGCGCCGCTCCCGGCCACGGCGAGGACATCGCCGGGGCGGGGGTCCGGCAGCGCAATCTCCGGGATGAGAATGTCACCGGACTCGCAGTACTTGCCGGTGACGCGGACCGTCCGGGTGCCGGGAGCGGCGGGCCGGTCGGCGAGGACGGCCTGTTGTACGTAGCCGTAGAGCGGGTAGCGGATGTTATCGCCCATGCCGCCGTCCACGCTGACGTAAGTGCGGACGCCGGGCACGTCCTTGATGACGCCGACCCGGTAGAGGGCGACGCCGTACTGCGCGACGAGGCTGCGGCCTGGCTCGACGACGAGGGCCGGCGCCGGCAGGCCATGCCGCCGGCAGGCATCGTTCAGGGCGGTCACGATGGCTTCGGCGTAGGCGGCGATCGAAGGCGGCTCGTGGTCGGCGTCGTACCAGGCGGCGAACCCCCCGCCGACGCTGAGCGTCTTGACCTCCAGCCCGAGCGCCCGGGCCTGCGCGGCGTAGTCCATGACGACATCAATGGCCTCTCGGTAAGGCTGCACGTCGTAGAGACCGGAGCCGAGGTGGAAGTGGAGGCCGAGCAGGTTGAGCTCCGCCGCCGCGACGGCGGCGCGGACGGCCATGTCCCAGCGGGGCCGGGGGATACCGAATTTGGAGTCCGCGGTGCCGGTCGTGTTGTAGTGGTGGGTAGCGGGGTCCACGCCGGGGGTGAGGCGCAGCAGGATGTTCACCTGCCGCCCTTGGGCGATGTCCCGGAGCATGGCCAGCTCGATGACGTTGTCCACCACGATGGTGCCGACGCCGGCCGAGACGGCAAACTCGAGCTCGGCGGCGGACTTGTTGTTGCCGGCGAAACTGACTTTGTCCATTGCGAAGCCGGCGGCGCGGGCGTACTCTATCTCCCCGCCGGAGACGACGTCCAGCCCGAGCCCTTCCTCCTCCACGAGCTTCATCATGGCGAGGTTGGTGAACGCCTTGCAGGCATAGAGCACGGCCGTCCCGGGGGCGCGGTCGCGGAACTCCCGCAGGAATTCCCGACAGCGGGCGCGGACGGCGTGCTCGTCGAAGACGTAGAGGGGGGTGCCGTAGTCCCGCGCCAGCGCCACGGCGTCGCACCCGGCGATGGCCAGGCGACCTTCGCCGTTGATGGCGGCGCCGGGCGGAAAAACCTTTAAAACGGAGGATACTCCGGTGGTACTCATGAATCGCTCCGGTCTATCGTACCACGGCGGCGGTACGCCGCGTCAACGGAATTCCGTCGCCCTTTTTCAGAGTTTGCGACGGCTGCGATGTCAAGTGTATAATCGGGGAGCGTGGCCCCCTCGTCTTTCGCCGGACCGGGGCCACGGCGTTCCCCACGTACGCGGCCGGCAGGGCCGCCTCTCCCGGAGCCCGCGCGACCATGAACGACTCACCGCCGCCCGCCGGCCCGCACCACCGCACGGAACCTCCCGCCCGCCGCGGCGGGCTGTCCAGCTATATCCACCGCACCTTCGCCAGCTTCAGCGTGACCGCCTTCCGCTGGTACTACCTCTCACTCATCGGGTTCTGGTCCCCGATGCAGATGCAGATGCTGGCCCGCTCGCTGCTCATCTACGACCTGACCGGCTCCGGCACTATCCTCGGCCTGATGTCCCTGGCCGGCTCCATCCCGATGGTCGTCATCTCGCTGTGGGGCGGCGTGCTGGCGGACCGGCTCGACAAGAAAGCGGTGCTCATCTGGTCACAGCTCGGCTCCGGGGTGCTCTCGGCGCTGGTGGGCGTCCTCCTCACGACCGGCTACCTGTCCAAGGCCAACCCCGAATCCTGGTGGGTGCTCGTCGTCTCGAGCGCCTTCCAGGGCACCATCTTCGGGCTCATGATGCCGTCGCGGGCGGCCCTCATGCCGGACATGGTCGGCTACGAGAAGCTGATGAACGCCATCTCCCTCAACAACCTGGGGATGAACTTCTTCCGCATCGCGGCGCCGGCGGCCACCGGCTTCATCATCGCCGCGTGGGGCTACTCGGCCGTCTACTACGCCATGGCGGGCCTCTACCTGTTCTCCACCATCTTCCTCATCCCGCTGCCGAAGTTCCCCGGGCACTTCACCCAGGCCCGCAGCACCCTCCACGAGGTGGCGGACGGGGTGCGCTACATCCGGAAGGAGACGGTCATCATGATGGTGCTCGTGTTCACGCTCGTCACCACCATCCTCGGCCAGCCGTTCAACATCCTGTTGCCCATGTTCACGGAGAACCCGCACCTGCTCGGGGGCGGGCCGTCGGCCACGGGAATCGTGCTGGCGGTCTCCGGCGTCGGGGCCATCGTGGTGTCCCTGTTCCTGGCGGTCATGCCGAACCGCCGGCGGGGCTTCGTCATGCTGTGGATGGGGCTGATCGTGGCCCTGTCGCTTGTCGGCTTCTCCTTCCTCAACGCCTGGGCCCCGGCGCTCATTATGGCCGTCTTCATCGGCCTGGGGCAGACGGGGCAGATATCCATCGGGAGCGCGCTGGCGCAGTACCACGTGGACCCCGCCTACCGGGGGCGGGTGATGAGCTTCATGCAGCTCGGCTTCGGGCTGGCCAGCCTGGGGACGGTCTTCGGCGGCGTACTGGCGGACACGCTCGGCATCCAGTGGTCGCTCGGGCTGCTGTCCATCGCCCTGGCGGTCTTCGCGGTGTTCTTCCTCGTGTTCGGGCGGCAACTGCGCGCACTTGACTAATAAGGGCGCGTCCCTCACAATGCAGGGAAGGAGCGCCATGTACCGACACACGAGGCTGGACAACGGGCTGCGACTTATCACGGCAAGCATGCCGCAGGCCCGCTCCGTGTCCATCAACTACTTCGTGGGGACGGGGTCCCGCTACGAGACGGACGCCCAGGCGGGCGTCTCCCACTTCATCGAGCACGTCTGCTTCAAGGGCACCGACAAGCGCCCCACCTCCACCGACATCTGCTCCCCCATCGAGGGCGTGGGCGGCTCGCTCAACGCGGGGACGGACAAGGAGATGACCATCTACTGGTGCAAGGTGGCCCACCCGCATTTCCTCAACGCCCTCGACGTGATGACGGACATCATCGTGAGCCCGCGCTTCGAACCTATGGAGATAGAGAAGGAGCGGCAGGTCATCATCGAGGAGATCAACATGTCGCTCGACCTGCCGGCGCAGCGCGTCTCCATGCTCATCGACGAGCTGCTCTGGCCGGACCACCCGCTGGGACGGGATATCGCCGGGAGCCGGGAGTCCGTGGGCGGGCTGACGCGGGACGCCATCCTGGCGTTCCAGTCGGAGCGCTACCGGCCGGACGACATCGTGTTATCCGTCGCCGGGAACGTGGACCGCGACGAGGTGGTGGACTACGTGAGCCGGATGATGGACGGCTGGCGGGAGCCGCAACCGGCGCCGGCCTTCACGCCCTTCTCAGGGGCGAGCGGCCGGGCGGTACGCGTGGAGCGGCGCGACACCGAGCAGACGCAGGTCTGCCTGGCGCTGCCGGGGGTGGGATTCAGCCACCCGGACCGGTTCAAGCTGGACCTCATCAACATCATCCTCGGCGAGGGGATGAGCAGCCGGCTCTTCGTGGAGATACGGGACAACCTGGGGCTGGCCTACAGCATCCAGAGCTACTGCGAGCACTTCCAGGACACGGGCGCGCTGAGCGTCTCCGCCGGCGTGGAGACAAGCAACCTGAACAAAGCCGTCACGGCAGTCCTGGAGCAGCTCCGGAAGTTCAAGGAGGGCGTGCCGGCGGCTGACCTGACCATGGCCAAGGAGCTCTTCAAGGGCCGCCTGTGGCTCCGCATGGAGGACACGCGGAACGTGGCCGGCTGGGCCGGGGCGCAGGAAGTGCTGCTGGGCCGGGTGCTCTCCGCCGACGAGGTCATGGCCCAGGTGGAGGCCATCACGGCGGAAGACCTCGTGGAGGTGGCGCGGCGGCTGTTCACCGGGGACGAGCTGCGGCTGGCGGTGGTGGGACCGGTGGACGAGAACGCGAAGCTGGAAGAGCTGCT
>CAZOMF010000165.1:0-5665 GCA_964580635.1 uncultured Dehalococcoidaceae bacterium | reverse complement strand
ACCTCGCCGCAGACGTCCCACACGAGCGCCAGCGCGATGGGCCGGATGGCCGGGCCGGAGAGCCCCGCCGTTTCGTTGACGAAGACAGGTTGCCGCTTCCCCAGGTCGATGACCATCCCCTTGATGCTGTTCGTCACCGTCAGCGCGTCCGCCCCCGCTTCCGCCACGGCCCTGGCCACGGCGCGGATGTCCGTGTTGTTCGGCGTCAGTTTGACGATGACCGGCAGCGTGGTCGCCTGCTTGACCGCAACGGTCACTGCTGCCGCCGCCTTCGGGTCCGCCCCGAAGATGGCCCCGCCCGCTTTCACGTTGGGGCAGGACACGTTCACTTCGATCCCGCGTATCCCTTCCACCTCGTCGAGTCGCTGCGCCAGCTCGCCGTATTCCTCCACCATGTCCCCGGCGATGTTGACGATGACCGGTACCGTCCAACGCTCCCAGATCGGCGCCTTGTCCCGGATAAGCGCCTCGACGCCCACGTTCTGTAGCCCGATGGAGTTAAGCACGCCGGAAGCCGTTTCCACCAGCCGCGGCTGCGGATTGCCCTCTCGCGGTTCAAGCGTCGTCCCCTTGCACACGATGGCCCCGAGTCGCTGGACGTCGCAGACGTCCTCGTACTCCGTCCCGTACCCGAAGGTGCCGGACGCCGTCATCACCGGATTGGAGAGCGTCAAGCCTCGCGGGTTGTTCGGCGCGAGTTGAACGGTAAGGTCGGCGGACACGGTTACCTCCAGGGTGGTTACTCGATGAAAGCTTACCAGACGGAACGGCCCGCACGCAACGGCTGCTGCTGTTATTGCGAGTGAGGATGACAGTGATGTCATTTGGGCGCTGGCTGAACCCCCCTTGGTGTCATTCTGAGGGAGTGCAGCGACCGAAGAATCTCGTCTCACCTTCGTACTCCTTGCCTCGATCATGGCATATGACGCAATAATATCGTCTCCCTTTGTAAAGAGCCTGCCCTGAGCTTGTCTCAGGGGAGACCGAGAGGGATTTTATATCCGAGAGGATAAGTTCAAATCGGGTATCTTTTAAATTGGGTGCTGTCACCCGGAAAAACATGGGGTCGGCCCTCTCGTTTCATGCGTGAGTGGCCAATATAGTTGGTTTGGTGTTATGAATGCTGCCGTAACTATTGCCAAACCCGGTAAGATCGTGACCGGAACCCCGGAGCAACTCCTCCGGCGGCGCCTCCGGGTCACGCGGTGGCGTTTGGCCGCGCTGGCCGATGTCCCCCTCGAGCACGTTCAGGACTTCGAGGAAGGCCTGCCCGTTGTCCTGGATAGCCGCCGGCGCATCCGTAAAGTCCTCTGGGCTATAAAAAGCGGGAAGCGGTGCCGTCGCACCGCCCCCCGTCGTTAGGTCTGCCGGGCCGCCCTTCGGGGCGGCCCTTCTTTTTCGTCAGTGCAGGTTGACGAAGGCGCTGACCCGTCCCGGTACCGTCCGCTCGACGTCCAGCACCGGTCCGTCAGGTGGTTTGATTTCCAGCGAGAAGGTGGAATAAGGTCCCACATTGACCGGCGGTCCCGGCAACTCCACGGTTATTTGGAAGAGCTCGTTGTGGTCGAGCATATTGTCGTTATTGATGGTGGCTAGCTTGGTCAGCGTCCAGTTGCAGGACGGGATGTAGTTGTCCGCGTCCATGTAGCTGATGACCACCGGCGTCTCGTTGGTCGAGCTTTGACTGAAATCGACCGCGCTCCCCGCCGCGGGGATGCCCACCGGGAATGCTATCTCGGTCACTACGCCGCCGACCATCGTCGCGACGATGTTTCCCCGTATCTCGATGGTGGACATGGTGGACTGCAGCCCGGCGGTGATCGCTTCTTTCGCTTTCTGCGAGGAGAAAAGACCGGCCGAGAGTACCACGTAGGCGAACACCGAAGCGACGATGACGAACGCGATCAGGATAATGGCCGTTTCCAGCCCGGTAATACCTTCCTGCCGCTCACGCAGCTTGCGGAGCAGGTTCTTCATGGCAGGGCCTCCTGTGCGGACGCGTCGGGTATCCCGTCCTTGGCGTCCTCGTGTCGATACCCAAGATTAGTCCCGCGAGCGTAACGATTCCGTAAAAAACGGATACCTGCCTGTAAATAAAAAGTTACAGTTTCACTGCGGAGTAGATCGGCAGAAGACGTCAGTCGCGGCGGCAGGGGTAGCCCGCGCCGCCGCATTCCAGGTTGAGAGGGCAGTCCCCGCATCGCGGCGCCGGGCGGCATATATCCTTGCCCAACCGCACGATGAGGGCGTGGTACTCGTTGAAAAGCCGCGTCTCCGGCGGGAGGTTTTCCATGAACAACGCCTGGTAGTCGCCATAACGGTTGCCGCGCCGCGGCTGGAGACCGAGCCGCTCGAAGATACGCCGCGTGTAGGCGTCGATGACGAAGATCGGTTTCTCCCCGGCGTAGAGCAGTATGGAGTCCGCCGTCTCTTCCCCGATGCCGTGCACCTTCAGGAGTTCCTCCCGCAGGCCGCCGGTTTCGGTGGCGAACAGCGCGCCCAGGTCGTCCCCGCAGCGCTCGCCCAGCCATCTGACCAGCTCCTTAAGCTTTCTCGCCTTGGCGTTGAAGTAGCCGGATGGCTTGATGAGTGTTGCCAGTTCGTCCTGCGGCAGGTTTCGCAGCGCCGCCGCGCTCAGGACGCCGGCCGCTTTCAGGTTGCGGATGGCTCGGTCCACGTTGGTCCAGGCGGTGTTCTGCGTCAGTATCGCCCCGATGATCACCTCGAAGGGTGTCTCACCCGGCCACCAGTGCTGCGGACCGTAGGCCGTCAGCAGCCTCTCGTACACGTCCGTGAGAATTGTTCTGATCGGTTCTGCCATAGAAAAGGGGAGGTCGTTATGCCTCCCCGTGATTGTACTCCGCGCGCGCCTGTCTATGCCAGCGGTGTCAGCGTCAGCAGCTTCCTGGCTATTCCCGGGTACTTGGCGATGAACAGCAGCTGGTCCTCGACGAGCGGTTTCTGCGATTCCACGTTGGCGTACCGTACCAGCTCGAGTATCTCGTTCGCCTTGGCCTGGTCCGGGAACTTCACCGGCACCGGTAGCTGGCTCATCACGTGGCTGAACCCGGAGATTCCGCCGTATTCGCCGGTACAGATCTCGCGGCCCGTCTCGACGAGTTCGGAATCGCCCCGGCCCAGCTCGGAGTAATCGTAGAGCTCGTAGTTCTCCGGGTCCTTGAGAACACCGTCGGCGTGGATGCCGGACTCGTGCGCGAAGGCGTTCGCCCCCACGCCCGGCTGGTTGATAGGTATCGGTACGCCGAAGGCGTAGCTGGCGAACTTGGCGAGCTTCCAGGCCGTGTTGAGCTTCACCGGCATGCCGAACTCGTAACGCTGCGCCACTTCCTTGCTCTTCACTACCGCGAGCATGACGGCGATGAGGTCGGCGTTGCCGGCCCGCTCCCCGATGCCGTTGACCGTCGTGTTGATGTAGGCGTCCTGCCCGCCGTCGATGACCCCGATGGCCCCGGCGATGGAGTTGGCCACCGCCATCCCGAGGTCGTTATGGCAGTGCAGCTCGATGGGCAGTCCCACCTTCTCCGCCAGCGTCCGGCCGTTGTCGTAGATGGTGAACGGGTTGTCGTACCCCAGCGTGTCGCAGTAGCGCAGCCGGTCCGCCCCGTGCTCTTTCGCCGCCAGCCCGAACTCGATGAGGTAGTTGAGGTCCGTCCGCGAGGCGTCCTCGGCGTTCACGCCGATCGATTCCGCCCCGTGCGCCAGCGCCGCGTCCACCGCGCTCGTCATGTCCTTGATGACGGCCGCCCGGTCCTTCCGGCCCTGGAACTTCCCTTCGATCATCTGGTCGGACGTGGAGATGGAGAGCGCCAGGTGGTTGATGGTGGGTACGTTCTTGAAAGCGAGTTCCACGTCCGCCGGGATGGCCCGTATCCAGCCGCCCAGGCGGAGCGGCTGGATGACCCCTATCTCCGCCAGCTCCAGGTTGGCCTTCAGGTAGTTGATTTCATGCTTCGTGGTCGGGAATCCGAACTCGGACTGGAAAACTCCCATTTCGTTGAGGTAAAGGTTCAGCATGGTCTTTTCCAGCTTGGAAAGACCGAGCCGGGCGGTCTGTACCCCGTCACGATTGGTCACGTCGAGCAGATAAATCTTGGGCATTGGAACCTCCTACCGCGTGGAGAACACGGCGTCCCCGCCATCGGGGCGTCCCTGTAATCATAGTAGCACAGGCCTGGATGGTAGGCAATTGGAGGGCCGCCGCCTGGGATGGAGGACAATGGAAACGGAACCGGCGCGGACGGCGAAAAGGTGTCGTCGTCACCGCCGGTAGCATGTTTTTCCCGGAACTATTATAATGGACTATTACCCGGTTCGTCCCGCCGCTGTCCGCGAGCCTTATTTCCCCCGTGCTGACCCGGGAAGGACCGTTGACCTTGGAGCGCCCGGCTACCCCGTATGAATAGAAAAGCCTTTATCGTCCTTGTCGGCAGCATGTTCGTTTCCATGCTCGGCATGGGCATTGTGACGCCGTTCCTGCCTATCTATGCGGACAAGCTCGGCGCCAACTCCATGCAGGTGGGCCTCGTCCAGTCCGCCTTCAGTCTCGCCGGCCTCCCTACCTTGCTCCTTGTCGGCCGGTGGTCGGACCGTCTCGGTCGCAAACCCTTCCTGCTGGCCGGTCTCACTATCCTCGGCATCTCGTCCCTCGGTCTAATGTATGCCTCTACGCCCAACCAGCTCATCTTGTGGCGCTTCGTCGCCGGGCTCGGCGCTTCCGCCCACCTGCCCATCGCCCAGGCTTATCTCGGCGATATCACTCCTGAAGGCGCCGAGGGCAAGTGGATGGGTTACTTCAACGCCGTCCTCTTCGCCGGTATGGGCGCCGGTCCGCTCCTCGGTGGTATCATTTCGGACGCGTTCAGTATTGCCACCACTTTCTTGATAATGGCCGTGCTCAACTTCGTGGCGGCGATAGCCGTCGTCATCTGGCTCAGGGAGATGGAGCGTAAAGTCGCCAAGAGCAAGGAGCACGCTTCGCTTATCGCGCCCGTCAAGAGCCGGGCCATGCGCGGCGTCATGATCCAGCGCGCCACCACCGGCGTCGGTACTTCCACCATGATGGCCTTTATGCCCCTCTTCGCCGACCTGCGTCTTGGCCTCAGCGCCAGCCTCATCGGTGTCCTGCTCGCCACCCGTACGCCGGCTTCCATCATTCAGTCCTATACCGGTCACCTCGCCGACCGCTGGAACAAGCGGTCCATGATTATCTGGAGCAGCGCTATCTCGGTACTGGGTGTAGCGCTCGTCCCGCTGACCGGTAATTTCTTGTGGCTCCTCGTCGCCTATCTGGGTCTCACCATCGCCCAGTCCTTCACCATGCCGGCCCTCAATGTCTACGTGGTCCAGGAAGGCCGTACCTACGGCATGGGCGCCTGCATGACGATGTTCATGCTGGCCATGCAGACCGGTAACGGCATCGGGCCGGTTATCCTCGGTGGGATCGCGGACCATCTCGGCCTGAATTTCGCCTTCTACATCGGCGGCGCCTTCATCGCGGCCGGGGTGCTCTACTTCATGTGGGCCGTCCGCGACGACGAGCCGGACGCCACTGTCCCGGTATCGCCCGAGCTGGCCTGATCGGCTCGGAACCCCGGTACCTTCGCGTCATTCTGAGGGAGCACGACCGTGAGAATCTCCGTTTTCG
>CAZOMF010000164.1:0-5683 GCA_964580635.1 uncultured Dehalococcoidaceae bacterium | reverse complement strand
GCGGGTCGAGGGCGTCCCGCAGGCCGTCGCCGACGATGTTGAAGGCGAACACGACGAGCATAATAGCGAGCCCCGGAGCGAACGAGAGGACGGGGTTCTTCAGCAGGTACTGGTAGCCGTCGTTGACCATGGCGCCCCAGGCTGCGCCGGGCGGCTTGATGCCGATGCCAATGAAGCTCAGGCCCGCCTCGGCTAAAATGAGGGCGCCCAGCTGCATTGTCACCAGTACGATGAGCGGCGGGAAGGCATTCGGCAGCAGGTGCCGCAGCATGATGCGCAGCTTCCCGGCCCCCAGCGACCGCTGCGCCAGGATATAGTCGTTCTCCTTCAGGCTGAGCACCAGTCCGCAGGTGACACGGGCATAGCCGGGGATTACCGCGATACTCAACGCGATTATCACATTCGAGATGCCGCTGCCGAGGACGGCGGCGACGACGAGCGCCAGGATGAGCATCGGGAAGCACATAAACGCGTCCATAGCCCGCATGATGACAGCGTAGGTGGCGCCGCCGGTGTAGCCTGCCAGCAGGCCCAGAAATATACCGAGTACCGAGCCGACGGCTACGGAGATGAAGCCTACCTCGATAGCGACGCGGGAGCCGTAGATGAGCCGGCTCAGGGTATCACGGCCGAGCTTATCGGTGCCGAGCCAGTGCTGCGCGCTTGGCTGGGCCAGGGAAGGCCCTGCGTAGGGCTTGTACGGGTCGTACGGCGCCAGCTGGGGTGCGAAGATGGCGGTAATGAACAGCGCCACCAGTATCACCAGGCCGAAAATGACGGCGCCCTTGGCGAAAAACACGCGCCGGAACCGTTTCCACTCGCTCGTGCGGGGCTTGATTTCCGCGAAATCAAACGAGTCGAGCTCTTCCGGTGTCGTCGAATTATTAACCATAACGAATCCTCGGGTCGAACCAGCCGTACGAAATATCAACGAGCAGGTTGACAACTAGAATGGCAATGGATATCACCAGCGTGATCGCCTGGACGACCACGTAGTCCTGGCCGAAGATACTGCTCACCATCAGCCGGCCCACGCCGGGAATGGCGAAGACCGTCTCAATGAGTACCGACCCGGCGAACACCATGCCCACGCCGACGCCGATGAGTGTGATGACCGGAATGAGGCTGTTCTTCAACGCGTGCTTGAGAATGACCCGGCGCTCGCTCAAACCCTTGGCCCAGGCTGTCCGGATATAATCCTGGCTCACGACCTCCAGCATGCTGGAGCGCATCTGGCGCGCGTTCGCCGCGAGGGAGAAGAGCGACATGCAGAACACCGGCATGGCCACGTGGTGCAGGCTTTCCAATATATTCTCGGTCGGGCCGACGTAGCCTGATATGGGGAACCAGTGCAACTTGAGTCCGAAGAGGTAAATCATCAGGATGCCGAGCCAGAACACCGGGATGGTGATGGAAACGTAGGTGAGCGGCGTAATGATGCGGTCCGGCCACCGGAACTGCCGTATACCGGCCCAGCCACCGACAACAATCCCGACGGTAGCGCCGAAAATGAGGGACAGGATCCCTATATAGAGCGTCACCGGCAAACGCTCCCCCAGGAGCGTGCTGACGTGTTCGTGATAGTAGATGGACTCCCCGAAATCACCGTGTATCACCCCGCCGATCCAGTGAAAGTATTGCGCGGCCAGGTTCTGGTCCAGTCCGAACTGATGACGGAGCAGCGCGACCTGCTCGGGGGGCATGGCCTGGACGGAAGACTGCTGACCAATGTAGATAAGGAGCGGATCGCCCGGCAGCAGCCTCATCACGAAGAAAACGAGGATCGTGACGAGCACGAGGACTATCAGGGCCTGGAAAATTCTGCGCAGAATATACGTCGTCACGGTTAAGACCTCTTTTGTTGCGTGTTGGCCAGCGGTCCGGCAAGGACTCGGGGTTCGGGCCGGGCAGCCTTCCCGGGGTTGACCCGGTCAGGCCGCCCGGCCTCTGTAGATTCTATTCAGTTGCGTGACGGAAGTCTAGTGGGCTTCCATCCAGTCCAGTTGCGGATCCCAGGTGATGCCGTGGATCTTGATGTACTCCGTGTGGACGTACGGCTGATAGATACAGGCGTTGATCGACCGCCACAGCGGGATGAAGATGCAGTCCTCGCCGGCCTGCTTGATGGCCGTCTGGATGTACGGGATCGCCTGCGTGGAGTTCATGATGTTCGGTGCCAGCGCGGCGTTGCAGTCGTCGATGTACGTCTGCGATTTCCAGATGTTGGTGGTCTTGAAGGTCAGCGGGTCCGCGCCATAGTGGACGAACAGGTCCGTGCCGTCCGGGTTGATGCCGGCGGCGGAGAGGGCGATGTCCTTCCAGCCCGTGCCGAACACGGCGCCGAAGTAGCGGCCGAGGTCGGCGATGTCCGGGTTGACGGTGATACCTACCTCGCCGAGGTAGTACTGGAGCAGCGCCATGGCGTCACCGGCGGTGCTGGTGGCCAGGATGTCCATCTGCAGGCCGTTGGGATAGCCGGCGTCCGAGAGGAGCTGCTTGGCCATATCCGGGTTATAGGGGCGCGGGTCGTAGTTCGGGACGTAGCCCGGCCAGTTTTCGGACGCCATCTCGTGGAGCGGCTCGTAAAGGCCCTGACCGAGCGTCTGGGCCATGGTGGGCCGGTCGAGGGCGTACTCGATTGCCTCGCGCACCTTGAGCTTGCTCAGCGGGTTATCGGGGTCGGCGGAGCTCATGAGCAGCAGGTTGAACATGCCGGGGCCCCAGTTGATGCCCATGTTCTTGCTCTGGAGCTCTTTGATGGCGTCCACGTTGTTGGTCTCCATCCACTCGTCCGCTTCGCCGGCTTCCAGAGAGGCCGTGGCGACCAGCGGGTCGGAGATGTAGCGCATCGTGATGGAATCAAGGTAGGGCAGCGGATTACCGTAGGAGTCCTTCATCCAGTAGTTGGGGTTCTTGACGAAGGTGATGTGGTCGTCCCTGACCCATTCGGAGACGGTGAAGGGGCCGGTGCCCACGGCGTGGGAGCGGGCCCAGTCCGTTTCCGCGTCGATGTCGCTGTTGGCCGGGATGGTGCCGCCGGCCGTCTCGAAGGACGTCGGCGAGATGGGCTGCAGCAGGGTGTAGTTGGAGATCATGTCCCAGTTGATCTGCGACATGTGCATGACCAGCGTGTACTTGGCCGTCGATTCCATGGAATCGATATACTGGCCGGTGGTAAGCGAGTTGTTATCGATGCCCAGCTGGAAGTTCCACTGGAGGGCCTCGGCGTCGAAGTCAGTGCCGTCGGTGAACTTGATGTTCGGGTGCAGGTGCCAGGTGATGGTCAGCTTGGTGGGGTCCATCTCCCATGAATCGCAGAGCACGGGCTTCAGCGAGCCGTCCGGGTTCCACTCGGCGAGGCGCTCGAGGACCGGCAGCATGTAGTAGGTATCGGACGGCGCCTTTTCCGGCGCGTAGCCGAGTACCTTGGGGATGGCGCCGGCGATGTTCCGCATGGTGCCGCCGTACTGGGGCATCATGGCGGGAGTGGTCGTCGGCGAGGTCGTCGTCGCGGGTGTCGAACCGGTCGGGGACGACGAAGTCGTCGTCTGGGTCGGCGTCGTGGACGTGGGCGGAGTCGTCGTGGTCGTCGTGGTGCTCCCGCCGCACGCGGTCACCAGCAGCACGATGAGAAGACCGAGGGTCGCGAGGATGACAATTGGTTTTTTCATAAGGTTTACCTCCATATTCCGGAAAACTAGTGGCCGTTTCCTTCAGTCTCCCATGCTATCACCCCCTGCGTGTTCAGCGCTTTAGCGACGTTATCCGAAATACGGCGGGCGATCACGGGTAACGTAGCAGTCAACGTTTCGAGCAACGGCTGCATGCGTGATTCCGGCCCAATCACTGCCAAGGCAGCCGGCCAGTAGTAGTTGACCACCGGCGCGGAAACGCCGGTCGCGCCGGGGATGCGTTCGGAGCGGCTTATGGCGTAGCCCCGTTTCCGGATATCCCTGATCTGGCGGAAGAGTAGTTTCTTATCGGTGACGGACCTGTCCGTCTGTGAAATGAGCATTACCTTGTTGAGTGTCTCTTTCAGGACCGGGTCCGGCAGCTGCGAGAGGAGCACCTTGCCGGTGGCGCCGGGGGTGAAGATCTGGCCGTAGCTGCGCGCGTTTTCCGAGACGCGCAGGTCATAGCGGCTGGGGATTTCATGGATGCGCGCGTAGTGCAGTCCCTCCATCACGGCCAGATTGACGGCCTCCCCGGTCTCTTCGGCCAGGGCCGTCATCTCGCGCAGGGCGCTGAGCACGAAGAAGCGGTGGCAGGCAACGGCATCGGCGGCCGCCCGGGATATGAACGGCCCCAGGTAGTAACGGTTGTTGAGGTCGTCCTGGATGACCCAGCCGAGCTGCTTCAGGTCCTTCAGCAGCCGGTGCGTGGTCGATGTATTGTAGCCGCAGTAGGCGGCGATCTCGACGTTCGTGTTCATGCCCTGGCTGATGCACTCGATGATGTTGGATACCCTCAGAAGCGACGAATTCATTCCGGAGCTCTTCGGATGGGAAGGCACAAAATCTTGTATTTCAAGATTTTTATTCCGAAGTGTCATATCTCTTTTTAATCCAGATGGGTCCATTTGTAAACAGGGCAAACACCCTCTAAAGCAGTAAAAAACACCCGGTAAAAACCAGTACCAAAGTACCGTATATCTTTGAGTGTCACGAACGAATCAGGCGTGTCCGGCCGGGACTGCGCCGGGCCGCCGAAACCTCCGAAAATGCCGCCAGAACACCGCCGGGAACCGCAAAATCACGGCTTGACAAATTTCCGGAAATGGTGCTGAATTGATGTTGACCGCCGCCGGCCCCGGCGGATGCAGGCGGTCCTTCGGCGACGGAGGCCCGGCCCCAGGTTTACTGTGACCAGAAATCTCACAAAGGACTGTAAATGACGATGCAAGCAGATTGGAACACGTTGACGCCGGAACAGAAGCGCGCCGAACGGCTCCGCGGCTGGATGGAACCTCCGGAATCGGACTTCGCCGGCCCGGAAGCGGCCGCCGCCTACAAGGCCCGGGTGACCCGGCTCACCAAAGCCATTAATCTGGAAGTGCCGGACCGCGTCCCGGTCATGCTCCCCGTCGGGAGCTTCCCGCTCTACTACTCCGGTATGACCCTCAAGGACGGCATGTATGATAACGAGGCCGCCGTCAGGGCCTACCGCAAGTTCTTCGAGGACTTCGATATCGGTGATACCGCCTCCGGCGCCGGCATGATCATGTCCGGCAAGGCCTCGGAGATACTCGACAGCGTCACCTCCCGCTGGCCAGGCCACGGCCTGCCCGATGACGCCAGCATGAACCAGTTCGTCGAAGGCGAGTACATGAAGGCCGACGAGTACGACCACTTCCTCTATGATTGCGCCGACTGGTGCTTCCGCTGCTACCTGCCGCGGAGCCTCGGGGCCCTCAAGCCCTTCGCTGATTTCTCGCCGCTCTACGACATGCTCGGCATGCCGAACCGGTTCGTCATGCCGTCCGTCCGCAAGGACGTCCGGGACGCCTTCCGGGCCATCATCGAGTACGGCGAGCACGTGGAGGAGTGGGGCAAGCCGGCCATGGCCTTCGCCCGCGAGGTCTACGCCGCCGGCTACCCGTCCTTCATGGGCGGCCAGGCCCACGCCCCGTTCGATATCCTGGCGGACACCCTGCGCGGCACCCGCGGCATCATCATGGACATGT
>CAZOMF010000163.1:0-5712 GCA_964580635.1 uncultured Dehalococcoidaceae bacterium | reverse complement strand
GCCCCGCCGATGCCGCCGCCCGTCTTCTGCGGCCCGGCGGAAATATAGTCCAGGTAGCAGAAACGCAGGGCGGGTTCGTGGAACAGCAGCGCGAAGCCGTCCACATGGCCGCGGGCTCCCTCCGCGACGAAAAGGAGGGACTTGAAGCGGAACTTCATCGGGTCACGGAGCTGCTCCGGGAGCTTGTTTATCTCCCGCCGGGACAGGTGCGGGAACTGCGCCCGCAGGATGTCCTGGACCCGCCGGATGGCGTCCTGGTTGGAGGGGGTCACGTCGTCGTAGACGCGGCGTATTCTGAACATAGTCAACCGCCTAAATGGACAATGCCGACGAGATCGAGACCCTGGAGCATCATATTCACCCCGAGCGCGGCCAGCAGCAGACTGAAGACCCGGGAGACCGCCCTCAGGCCGCCCCGGCCCAGGAAACGGGAGATCTGCTGGCCGAGCAGGAAGACAATCCAGGTGATGACCATATTGAGGACGAAGGCGATGAGCACAATGTAGAGTGCGTATTGGAGCGCCAGCAGCAGGAGCGTCGTCACCGTGGCCGGGCCTACTGTCAGCGGCGTCCCGATGGGTACCACCGCCACCATCTCGTCGCGGGCGGCTGTCACCATCTGGCCGGTCATCATGTGCTGGATGGAGAGGATGAGCAAGATAATGCCTCCGGCTATGGCGAAGGAGCCGACCGATATGTGGAGCACGTTGAGGATGAACCGACCGAAGAACAGGAAAACAAGCCCCACCACCGAAGCGGTGAGCGTCGCCGTATTGACCATGCTTCGCCGCTGGACGCCGGACATGTCCTCGCCCATCGACACCAGGAACGGGACGTTGCCGAAAGCATCGATGACGATGAAGAGAGGCACGAATGTCAGGATGAAATCGTGGAAGAACGTACTCATGGTACCGCTATCATGAGGCTACCACGCCGTCACGGTCATTTCAACCGCTTCTGCATGGTGATGCGGTCGTCGCCCACTGAGTAGAAGTCCCGTATCCGGCTGGCCACCTCGAAGCCGTGGTGGAGGTGGAAACGCCGCGTGTTCTCGTAGCCTGGCGTGGACGACGTCTCGATGAGAATGAGCCGCCCGCGGGCCTTGCGGACCGCCGCCTCGGCCGCCTTGGAGAGCGCCGAGCCGATGCCCTTGCCGCGCTTCTCCCGTCGTACCGCTTCCCAGTAAAAGTCCCAGGTGCCGTCCGTGCAGGGAGTCGGCCCGTAGCAGATGTACCCGTCGACGCCGGACGGATTCCCCGTCGCGACGAGGATGTGGTAGCCGGAGCCTTTCGGATCCTTCAAGTAGGCGTCGATGACCTCCTCGGCCACGACGACTTCGTAGGGCTTGAACTCCGGCGTGGCACGGAGCAGCTCCATGAGGGACGGCTTATCGTCCGGTTTCATCGCGCGCAGGTTAGCCGGCATGGACCCCCGCCTCCTTCGCCAGTCCGACGATGCCGCCGATCAACTCCGTGTAGCTCAGCCCCGCCGCCGCGGCCTGGAGGGCCGCCCCCGCGTCCGGAGAGATGTCCGGGTTGGGGTTTATCTCGATGACGTGCAGAATGCCGTTGGTGTCCATCCGCATGTCCACTCGCGCGTAGCCGCGGCCGGCCAGTTTGCGGAACACGAACCGGGCCGTCTCCACGAGGTGCTCCATTTCTTCCGGTGCGACCTCGGCGGGGCAGACGGCGTTGGTGCCGGCGTACTCCTGGCTTTCCGTCTCCCACTTGGCCGCGAAGGTCAGCAGCCGCGGTTTGTCCGCAGGCAGCGTGTAAACGATCTCCGACGGCGGCAGCACGGTGACGTTCGCGCCGCCCATGACGGTGGCGTTGAACTCGCGGCCCGGCAGGAACCGCTCCACCAGCACGCCGGTGGGGTAGGCGGCGCTCAACGCCGTTACCTGCTTGCTCAGCTCCTCCTCGTTGTTGACGACGCTCGCGTCCGAGATGCCGTGACTGGCGTCGTCCCGCCGCGGCTTGACGATGCAGGGAAAGCCCAGCCGGAAGGCCGTGAGGGTCTTCGGGTTGAGCACCTGGAAGTCCGGCGTCAGTATCCCGGCGGCCCGCAGCATCACCTTGACGTTGACCTTGTCGAGCCCTAGCCGCAGCACGTCCGCCGTACAGCCGGTGCAGGGCAGGCGGCGTTTTTCCAGCACCATCGGCACGAGCGCCTCGGACTCCGGGTCGCCGGCGAAGCCCTCGAACAGGTTGAAAACGAGGTCCGCGTCGAGCCGCGTCAGCTTCGTTTTGGCGTTTTCCACCGGCGGCACCAGCGGCAGCAGGGACACTTCGTAGTCGAGCTCCGCCAGCGCCTGCCGCACCGCCGTCACCTCGTCGAGGACGCCGAGCACGGCCTTCTCCTCGTGGGCGGCCGTGTAGCGGGACACCTGCGGCTGGTTATAGACGATGGTTATACGCTGACGCATTGCGGGTACCTCGCTCCGGCGGCCTCCAGCACCGCGTTGATGAGGCCCTCGTGCGTCCAGCCGAGCTTGCCGGTCATGATGATGAGGTCGCTGTACGTCCCCAGGCCGGGCAGGGGGTTTATCTCGATGAAGTGCGGCCGGCCGTCCCCCCCGACGCGGAAGTCCACCCGGGCGAAGTCCCGGCAGCCGAGTACGTCGAACACGCCGAGGGACGCTTTTTCCAGCCTGTCCAGTACTGGTTTGGAAAGCTGTACCGGCGACTCATAGTCGACGAGATTGACATAATCACGCTTCACTTCGAGCGAGTAGACGAAGTGGTCCGTCTTGGTCCGTGGGACGACCCGCATCATGCCGACGACCCTGGCCGGGTCGTTGCCGAGCATGCCGACCGTCACTTCCTCGCCGTCGATGAACTCCTCCACCATGGCCGGCTGGCGGTAGTCGTTGATGATACGGAGCGCCTCGGCCTCGGCCTCCCGCACGTTACGAACGAGAGAGCTCAGCCGGATGCCCTTGCTGGAGCCCTCGAAGGAAGGCTTCACTATCTTGGGGAAGGGGAACACGTCCCAGCGCGCCGCCCGGACCTCGTTTTCGTTCCTGACGGTGAACCAGCGCGGCGTGAGGATGCCGGCCGCCCTGATGAGCTGCTTGGTGACCGGCTTGTCGAGGCAGACCGCCAGCGTCAGCGGATCGGAGCCGGTGTAGGGCACGCCGAGCATCTCCAGCACGGCGGGCACCTGGGCCTCGCGGCCGCGGTAGCTCCCCCGCCCCTCGGAGATGTTGAAGACCATGTCTACCCTCTCCCGGGTGACGTTTTCCAGGAACTCCACGCCGCCGCCGAGACGGACCGTCTCATGGCCGCGGTCTCGGAAGGTCGCTTCTATTATTTCCAGCGTCTCCGGGGAGTCGTACTCCTCGAGGGCGTCCTCTGCGCCGCAAACCGCCGCCACGCTGTTTTTCAGGTCGTACGCCAGTCCGATGCGCATCTAGATCGTCCCTCTCTCGGCTTCCGCCAGCAGGCTCTCTACTACACCGCTCGCCGGCACCGGCGTCCCGCTCAGGTCCTCGATCCGCCGGGCGTCCGGGTTCCGGTAGCGAAACACCTGGCCCTCGTAGTTGCGGAGGATTATCTCCTGGTCGGACATGGAGAGGACGTAGTTCGGCTGGAGCGGCACCTTGCCGCCGCCCTGCACCAGGTCCACCACGAAGGTCGGCACCGCCAGGCCGGAGGTGTGCCCTCGCAGTCCCTCAATGATCCTGATGCCGGTCTCCACCTTCGTCCGGAGGTGCTCCGTCCCCTGGACTTCATCGCACTGGTAGAGGTAGTAAGGGCGTACCTTGGCGCGCAACAGGCCCTGCACGAGTTTCGTCATCGTCTCCACGCTGTCGTTGACGCCACGGAGCAGCACGGACTGATTATTGACCGGTACGCCCGCTCGCAGCAGGCGGTCGACGGCGGCCCTGGATTCCGGCGTGATTTCGTTGGGGTGGTTGAAATGCGTGTTGAGCCAGATAGGCCCGTACTTCGAGAGCATATCGCAGAGCGCCGCGTCGATGCGCTGCGGCAGCACCACCGGGTAGCGGGAACCGATGCGGATGATCTCGATGTGGGGTATCCCCCGCAGCCGGGAAATGACACTCTCCAGCGTCGCTGTGGACAGGGTGAGCGGGTCGCCGCCGGAGATGACGACGTCCCGGACGGCGGGCGTGCGGCGGAGATAGTCGAGCATCGCCTCTATCTCGGCCTCGGTCCGGGTCCAGGCGCCGTGGCGCCACTCGCGCTTGCGGGTGCAGTGGCGGCAGAGCATGGGGCAGATATCGGTGAGCACCATCAGCACGCGGTCCGGGTAGCGGTGGACGAGCCCGGGAACGATTGAGTCCTCCTTCTCCCCGAGCGGGTCCTCCATGCCGAGGCAGCCGAGGGTGACCTCCTCGAAGGCGGGCACGGCCTGCCGGCGCACGGGGTCGTGCGGGTCGTCCGGATTTATGAGTGAGAGGTAGTAGGGCGTGATGGCCATGGGGTAGCGCGCGGTCACGAGTTTCAGGCGCGCGGACTCTTCGGGAGAGAGCGGGATGAAGGCGTCGAGCTGCTCGACGGAGGTGATGCGGTGGCGGAACTGCCACTTCCAGTCGTTCCAGTCGTGGTCCGGAACGGCCGGGAAGAACCTGGTCCGGCCGATGGGGCCTCGACTGGGAGGCTCCTCGGTCGCGGGACCGGGCTCCACGAACGACTCGATGCGGCTGCGGTGCCGGGAGCCGTTCCTGGTGGTGACGGCGGGCGAGGCGGGCGGTTTACGGGAAGTGGTAGTCACCGGTGCGGTATTCAATTTTCTGTTGCAACCTTCCTTTTTCCGTTTGTCGGTACGGGGGTAACGATAAAGGAGGCTCACCGGCCCCCTCTCAATACCTTCTATTCCGTATGTACCATTCAGGAAATACAATTCCTAAATTTATTATACAATGTCGGGGCCGGTTGTCAATAGGAGATACCACGTATTTTAGTGGGAGGCAGAAAAGTCCCTGATTCGGAGTAAAGCGACAAACCGAGGTGGAAGGTTCACTATCATCGGGAGTCGGACACTTCCAGCGTGGACGGTACCAGGATAAATATCACCAGGTGCTCCCAGCCGGCCGTCAGAGACGCCAGGATATCCACTTTGAAGCCGCAGTCTTCGGCCTTCTCGATGAACCAGTTGAGATCACCGATGGAAGAAAACAGTATTTGTACCCGGCCCCTCTCGGTCAGATGATCCCGGACCTCGGCGAGGAACCGGGACACCACCGAATGCCGCCGTCCCGAGTTCCAGCTCATTTCCGCGACCGAGCGGGACTCATCGGGCAGGTAGGGAGCGTTCCAGATGATAAGGTCGAAGCGGTCGTTCGGTACGGTTTCGAACAAGTCCCCCTGCCGGGTCGAAACGATGGCGTCGAGCCCGAATTTCTTGATGTTGATGTCGGTACAGGCAGCAGCCTGCGGGTTGATATCGGTCGCGATCACACGGCCCGCCCGTTTCAGGCCGGCGAATACGGCCTGAACTCCGATACCGGTGCCGATATCGAGGACGGAATCTCCCGGTCGGACCAGCAGGTGATTTGAAAGGAACTCGCTGGCAAAGGTGTTTTCCGGGGAAAACACACCCGGACAAACCGTGAAAGCACGGCCGGAGATGCTCGTTTCCATTTCTTCAGTAACCCCGCCGTGGAGTCGTTCCAGATATGTCCGGATCAGCTTGATACGCTGCTGCGTCACGCGGCGCTCGAACCACCGGCTGAACCGGATGTCGGCG
>CAZOMF010000162.1:0-5744 GCA_964580635.1 uncultured Dehalococcoidaceae bacterium | reverse complement strand
ACTACGTCGACACCGCCTACATGTACCACAACGGGGACAGCGAGCGCCTCGTGGGCAAGGCGCTTAAGGACGGCTACCGGGAGAAGGTCCACCTGACCACCAAGCTTCCCGTCCGCATGATGCAGAAGAAAGAGGACGCCGACCGCATCCTCGACGAGCAGCTCACCAAGCTGGACATGGACCACGTGGACATTTACCTTTTCCACGGCCTCAACAAGGACCAGTGGAAGATGGTCCAGGACTGGAAGCTCCTCGACTGGATGGAAAAGCAGATCGCCGACGGCAAGATCGGCAACGTCGGATTCTCCTTCCACGATGAGTACGATGTTTTCGAGCAGATCATCACCGGCTATGACAACTGGACCATCGCCCAGATCCTCTATAACTTCATGGACTGGAAGGTCCAGGCCGGGGAGCGCGGCGTCAAGCTGGCCGCCTCCCGGGGCGTGCCCATCGTCGTCATGGAGCCGCTCCGCGGCGGCCTGCTCGCCCGTGAAGCGCCCCAGGTGGTCAAGGACATGTGGGCCGGCGCCCCGCGCCAGCAGGACCCGATCGAATGGGCTTTCCAGTGGGTCTGGAGCCAGCCGGAGGTCGCCATCGCCCTGAGCGGCATGAGCGCTTTCGAACATGTGGAGCAGAACCTCAAGATTGCGGATTCGGTGAAGCTCCACTCCATGACTTCCGAGGAGCTCAAGCTCATCGACAAGATCCGGGACGCGTACCGCAGTCTCCGCCCGGTGAAGTGCTCCAACTGCAAGTACTGCATGCCCTGCCCGAACGGCGTGGACATCCCCTCCGTCTTCCAGATCTACGATGATTCGGTCATGTACGGCGACCCGGAGATCGGCAAGTTCCGCTATAACGGGCCGTTCGGCATCGACCAGAACATGCGCGCCGACAAGTGCACCGAGTGCGGGGAGTGCCTCCCCAAGTGCCCCATGCAGATCCAGATACCGGACCAGCTCAAGGTGGCCCACGCCGCCATGTACCTGGAGAACCCGCCCAAGCGCCCCTAACCGCTCTTTCCGCATGAAACACGAAGCCCCCTCTCCGGAGGGGGCTTGCCTTTTTGCTAAGAAACGCCGGCGGCTATTCCTTGTGCTTGTAGACGCTGAGCCGCTCTTCCTCTTCCCGCCGCCGACGGATACCCTTGTAGACGAAGTAGAGCGTCAGCCCCAGCAGCATCCAGATGATGCCCGCCCAGCGGCTGAACGGCTGCAGGATGATGACCACCACCCAGATGGAGAGCGTGGAAAGGAGGCCCAGCAGGCTGATGATGGGGATCTCCTTGCCGGCAATGGTGAATTTACCCGGTATCTTGAAGGGGCGCGGCAGGTCCGGCTTGCGTATCCGCAGCAGTATGATGGCCGCGTGCGCCAGCGCGAACGTCAGCAGCGAGCCGAACACGTACAGTGACCCCAGGTCCTCGAAGAACGTCGGCTTGAAATACCCGGGCGCCAGCAGCAGGATGGACAATGAACAGAAGAACACGATGGCGAAGTACGGCGTCTTGAACCGCTTGTGCACCTTGCCGAACAGGTCCGGCAGCTGCTTGTGGGAGGACAGGTTGAACGCCAGCCGGGAGATGCCGAGCAGCCCGGCGTTGGTCGCCGTCAGCAGGATGCTGGCCGCCAGCACCGCCACCAGCGGCGCGAAGATATTCTGGAGGGTGGCGTTCGGCAGGTTGGCGGCGATGCCGGCCACCGGGTCCCTCGCCCAGCCGTTGACCGGGTCGCCGAGCACCTGCGGCGTCATGGAGCTGAGCGCCACGATGGATATCCCCGCGAAGAGCACCAGCACCGCCACGATCATGATGATGTAGGCCCGCGGGATGCGCTGGGCCGGGCGCTTGGTCTCCTCGGCCAGCTGCGAGACCGTCTCCACGCCGGTGAAGCACAGCGCCGCGATGGCGATGCCGTAGACGAGCTTCGAGGCGGCCGGCCAGTTCCCCGCCCCGAACATGTGCTCGATGAGCACGTGCGGGTGCACCGCCAAAATGAGGATGATGCCGAGCACCACGAGCGTTATCTGCGTCGAGATATCGATGAAGATGAAGATGATGTTGAGCCGCGAAGACTCCTTCACGCCGAGCACGTTGATGGTCATCAGGAAGCCGATGATGCCCATCGCCATGAGCGTGTCGTAGTGCGGGTTGTTGAGCACCGGCCAGAAGTGGGCCAGGTAGGGCGGGATGGTGTAGGCGGAGATGGCCATCGTCACGATGTAGCTCAGCATGAGCGACCATCCCGCGATGAAACCGACCGAGTCCCCGATGCCGTGCCGCGCGAAGCTGGACGAGCCGCCCGCCTCCGGGATGGCCGAGCCGCCCTCCGCGTAGGTCAGCGCGTTGAACACGTAGATGAGACCGGCGATGCCGAGCGCGATGGGCGTCGCGCCGAGGGCCACGATGGCCACGATGCCGAGGGCGTAGTAGATGGAGGAGCCGACATCGCCGTACCCGGCGCTGAAAAGCGCCGGTACGCCGAGTACCCGCTTCAGGTGGAATTTCTGGATCCGCGCCACACGGTGGACCGTGTCGCCCGGTCGCGCCGCGCCGCGGTGTGGTTCTGTCATAGCTACGACCTGATTATCCAGTATACTACCCGGTCAGGGCAGTTCGCAAAGCCGGGTGTTTCCTTCCGGGCGGGGGCGGTGTACCATTGGAGAGGTCGAACACGGTTTCGGAGGAAGGTCGAGCGTGAGCGGAACGGTACGCATCGGGACCTCGGGATGGTCCTACGGGCACTGGAAAGGTCCCTTCTATCCGGACGTCCTGCCGGCGGCCCGCTTCCTGGCGTTCTACGCGGCGCGGTTCGCCTCCGTCGAGATCAACAACACCTTCTACCATCTTCCGAAGGAGGAGACGTTGCGCCGCTGGCGTGACACCGTGCCGGACGGCTTCGTGTTCGCCGTCAAGGCGAGCCGCGCCATCACCCACTTCAGGAAGTTGAAGGACGCCGGGGAGAGCCTCGGCATGTTCATGGACCGTGTCCACGTCCTCGGCGACCGCCTCGGGCCGGTCATCTTCCAGCTGCCGCCGCACTGGCGGGTGGACGTGGAACGCCTGCGGTCCTTCCTGGCAGTATTGCCGGAAGACGGACGCTACGCCTTCGAGTTCCGCGATCCGTCCTGGTTCGACGAGGATGTTTACGAAGCCCTCACCGACCGCGGCGCTGCCTTCTGCATCTACGACCTCGCCGGCCGGGAATCGCCGCGGATGGTGACGTCCGATATGGTCTATATCAGGCTGCACGGCCCGGGCGGCGCCTACGAGGGGCAGTACGGCGACGACGCCCTGTCCGGCTGGGCGTCCGGCATCGGGAAGTGGCGTGACGAGGGCAGGGACGTCTATTGCTACTTCGATAACGACCAGTGCGGCTATGCGCCGCAGGACGCGCTGAGGCTGAAGGCTTTGCTGGATGCCTGAGAAGAGTGGTCTAGCGGTAGAGCCACTTGCGGAAGAGGACGCGGCTGAAGAACGGCATGACGACCCACGTCAGGGCGGCCACGATGGCCGCGGAGACCACGATGTTTTCCAGGAAGAAATTCAGTTTGTGATGGTCGATCACCCACATCAGCGGGATAATGCCGATGGACACGATGTACACCGCGATGAACGTCACCAGCGCCATCTTCCAGTGCGGCGGCGTCTCCAGCTGAGGGCAGTCGGGGATGTTGAACCAGGTTTCCAGGCCGGTGGCCGCCTGCCGGTACGATCGTGAGAAGGCGTTGGCTTCCTCGGTCAGACTGCGGCGTATCTCGGAGTTTTCCCACGCCGTCACCGAGTTCTGGTCCTTGAACCGGAAGAGGACGTGGTAAAGGCCCGTCTGGCCGTGCTGGGGGATGAGCGTCGTCACGCCGGTGTTGCCGGGGGCCTCGGCGCCTGCCTTGACGAGCCGCTTGACCCACTCGTCGTACTCCTCTTCGTGTCCGGGGTAGACCGTCCGGCTCACCACCACGGTCACGTCGTTGCCCGTCTTGACGATCGTATCGTTATCCATCCCGAAAACACCCCCGTTGCTTCTTCCACCGGGAAGCATGGTATACTTAAATTATAGCATAGAACATCGGTACTCAGTCCGTTGCCGTAGCTGTCTGTATGAAAATCTTAATGGTCTATCCACAGTTCCCGGAAACGTTCTGGAGCTTCAAGCATGCGCTCAAGTTCGTCTCCAAGAAAGCGTCCTACCCGCCGCTCGGCCTGCTGACGCTCGCCTCCATGCTGCCCGCGTCCTGGGAGAAACAGCTGGTTGACATGAATGTGGAACGTCTCCGCGACGAGGACATCGCCGGGGCGGACTACGTCTTCCTGAGCGCCATGGCGGTGCAGAAGGCCTCCGTCAGGGAGGTCATCCGGCAGGTCCATGACCTCGGCGGGAAGATCGTGGCCGGCGGGCCGCTGTTCACCATGGAGCCGGAAAACTTCCCCGAGATAGACCACCTCGTCCTCGGCGAGGCGGAAGGCATCATCGACGAAGTAGTGCGGGACCTGGAAGCCGGGACCCTCAAGCCCGTGTACCGCGCCGCGGAATTCCCCGGCATCGGGGAAACGCCGGTGCCGGACTGGTCGCTCATCAAAATGAAGCACTACTCCTCGATGGCCCTCCAGTACTCCCGCGGCTGCCCTTTCAACTGCGAGTTCTGCGATATCGTGCTCCTCAACGGTCGGCGGCCGCGCACCAAGTCCGCGACGCAGTTCGTGCGGGAGCTGGAATCGGTCTACGCGGCGGGCTGGCGCGAAGGCGTGTTCATCGTGGACGATAATTTCATCGGCAACAAGGAAAAGCTCAAGTCCGAGGTGCTGCCCGCCGTCATCGAGTGGCGCGCCGGCAAGAAAACGGCCCTGCCGTTCAACACCGAGGTCTCCATCAACCTGGCCGATGACGACGAGCTTATACGCCTCATGGTGGCGGCCGGATTCAACGCCGTCTTCGTCGGCATCGAGACCCCCAACGAGGAAAGCCTCCGGGAGTGCACCAAGAACCAGAACCGCAACCGCGACCTCACCGGGGACGTCCGCAAGCTCCACCACGCCGGGCTGGAGGTGCAGGGCGGCTTCATCGTCGGGTTCGATAACGACCCGGTCTCCATCTTCCAGGCCCAGATCAATTTCATCCAGCGCAGCGGCATCGTCACCGCCATGGTCGGGATGCTCAACGCGCCGCCCGGCACGCGCCTCTTTCAGCGTCTCAAGAAGGAAAACCGCATCGTGGACGAGTTCGACGGCGCCAACATGAACATCAACTTCATCCCCAAGATGAACCTGGACACGCTGGTGAACGGCTACAAGAACGTGCTCCGCGGCATCTACTCCCCGCGGGAGTACTACCAGCGGATAGGGACGTTCCTCCGCGAGTTCAAGCCCCCGCGGTTCAAGGGTGCTCACTTCGGAATGCACCACGTCAAGGCGTTCTGGCGCTCGTTCTGGATCCTGGCACTGCGGGAGAAAGGCCGGCGCTACTACTGGCGGCTCTGGTGGGCCACGCTGCTGCGGCGGCCGCGGTCCATCCCGGTCATGATGAAGCTGTCCATCTACGGCTACCATTTCCGCCGCGTGGTGGAGCAGTACGTGGGCGAACCGCTCGGCCTGCACGCCCGCGAATAGGGTCTCGACGACGGCAGCCCCGCCTGCTGAACAGCAAGGCCAATAGTGAAAGAAAAAAGAGGCCTGCCCGGTACCGGGCAGGCCTCCTGGGTTTCAGGATTGGCTGGCCGCTAGACGAGCGCGCCGCCCTCCGGGGAGA
>CAZOMF010000161.1:0-5765 GCA_964580635.1 uncultured Dehalococcoidaceae bacterium | reverse complement strand
GACTGGCGCTGCGGAAGAAGCGGCGGCGGAAAGGTGCCGCCGGCGCCAGGGTGGTGATCCCCTTCCCGCAGCGCACCAACGAGCGGTGGTCCATGGACTTCGTGACCGACAGCATCGTCACCGGGCGGCGCTTCCGGGCGCTCGCCATCGTCGACGACTACTCGTGAGAGTGCCCGGCCATCGAAGTGGACACGTCCCTTGGTGGACGACGTGTGGTGGCCGTCCTGGAGCGTCTGGCGGTGGTCCGGGGACTGCCCGCGGTCATCACCATCGACAACGGCCCCGAGTTTGCGGGGCGGGCCCTCGACGAGTGGGCGTACCGGAAGGGCGTGAAGCTCAGCTTTATCCGGCCCGGCAAGCCCATGGAAAACGCGTATATCGAGAGCTTCAACGGAAGATTTCGGGACGAGTGCCTGAACACGAACTGGTTTATCAGCCTGAAGCACGCTCGGAACGTGATCGAGGCGTGGCGGCGGGACTACAACGAGGTCAGACCGCACAGCTCGTTGAAGGGCGCGACCCCGAAGGAGTATGCTGAAATGGCCACCGGACTCTAAGCCGAAGTGCTGCTGTTTTCGGGGGTAAGGTCATTTTTACCTGGTGGACTAATTGATGTCCCAGCTCACGTTGAAGTTACCTTTGGTGTGGGAACCTTTAATCACAAGCTGGTAGGTTTCATCGTCGGGAGCTTGCAGATCAGCGGTGCCTGTAGTGTTTGCTGTAAGGATTTCCTGAACGGTCCCATCAGCATCGAGTATCTTCATCGTCAAGTTGCCATCTTCAACCTTCGAAGAGTACTGGAACTCGATCGTATCACCGGCTTTGGCACCAATATTCTTTGTCTTTGTTCCAGAAAACAACTGGTATGAACCATTGATATGATTACCGATATTGTTACCAGCGTAGCCTACCTGGATGTTATCACAGGCACTCAATATTAAGGGCAAAAGGACGACGGCGAGCACAGCAGTAACGACAATCTTCTTCATGTGATTCTCTCTCCTCATCGCGGTATCTACAACAAGATGCTAGTCGTCTTTATATATGAACAACGCAAAACGCGAAGGTTGCTGAATTGAAAGACTTTATTATCGGACTCTGAATCGAGTTGTTTGAACCGTGGCGAACGCCTTGGCTCCTATATTGTAACTAACGAAAAAAGAAAAATTCAAGTGAGTCCTCGGGATTTTTTGATAGGTAATCACTGGAATAATCCGAAGAAATGGCCTGATTAGCCTCGCGTTCTCATTTCCTCCTCGGCACTCTCCCAAACACCACGCTCTCCTTCTTCCAATCAATCGAAAAAAAAGAGGTATAATATGATTAATAAAAAGACGCTGCAACGCTCCAGACCACCGGTGCCGGCAGCGTCATGAAACGGAGTCGACGATGGAAATAAAATGCAAGCAATGCGGTAAAGAGTTCACCGATGAGCCGAACGATTATCCCGCAAAGGTATACCAGCACCACGGAGAAGCATTATGTGAGGACTGCATAATCGGCATGGGCGTGCTGCCAGACCATGAACGAAGCGAACATGCCCGGCTCCTTACCGAAACAGCCTGGTTCTTCCGAATCTAGCGATTGGAAGGCAGACCTACAATTATCGAGGCGCCACGCAAAAGCAGCTCTGTAGATGATGCTAGTCGAGTGTGAACTTGGCAGGTGTCCTCCTCGGCACTCTCCCAAACACCACGATCTCCTTCTTCCAGTCAATCTTCCACCCACACCCAGGACACTTCTCATCTGATCTCTGGACCTCATGCGCACACGCCAGGCAGGTGAGCTTATCACCACGATCACAGAGGTCAGGACCTCCATGTGAATCAGTGTAGAGGTGGAGTTCTTTAGCACGGATTTGTTCGCGAGTTCGCCGGCCTTTGGACATGCGAGAACCTCTGTGGATAGGGCAGAGAGCCAGAGGTAATGGTAGAACAGAACTGGCGTTCTAGCCAATAAAGAGAGACTGGATGAAGTCGGAGTATCACCACGTTGTTATCGACTCTATGATGCGGATGCTATGGTGGAATGGAGTAAAATGAAGATGAAGACCTCAATACAGGAGGACCCGTAGCATGGCAAGCGCGTTGGACCCGGAGAAGATTCGCGAATTAGCGAAACAACTCGATGACGCCATCGAAAAGAAGGCCGTCGAGGAACTCGTGGCCTATTTTTCCGAGGCATGTGAGGTACAGTTGCCAGGTCGTACCTTGACCGGTCATCGGGGCTTGAGAAAAGCCATCAGCTGGATGTATTCCTTCATACAGCTGATCAAGCTGGCTCCGGTCACCATACTCATCAAGGACGATACGTTTTTCGAAGAGTTCATCTTGAAAGCCACAATAGGTGGCCATGACGTCGAACTGAACCAGGCGGAAGTCCTTGTGTACGACGAGCAGTACAAAGTAAAGAGCTTGCGTCTCTATTTTGACCGCCTGGAGCTGGCTGAGTTTAGTCCTTCCAACTTCTTCGATCGGATGCTGATACGGCGAGTGAGTAAGGAATCGCTCAAGGGTTTGGAGGAGTAACCAGCGCTGTTTCTGCGGACCGTGACCTGCCCCCCTGGAACGATACCAAGTATAATATCGTGAAAAGGGGGACTACATGGCCAAAAGAGGCTACACACCGCCGGCGGGTTTCCGCCATGCTGCGGCGGGATGGCTGGGAGGTCAATCACAAGCGGGTGGAGCGGATCTGGAGATGAGAGGGACTGAAGGTGCCCCGGAAACAGCCGAAAAGAAAGAGGCTCTGGCTCAATGACGGATCCTGTATCCGGCTGCGGCCGGAGCACAGGGACCATGTCTGGAGCTACGATTTCGTGAAGTCGGCCACGGCCGACGGCAGGAAATTCCGGATACTGACCATCATCGACGAATACACCCGGGAGTGCCTGGCGCTCCACGTGGCGCGGAGCGTCACCTCACGCGAGGTGATTGAGCAGCTTTACGACCTCTTCCTGCTCCGCGGCCTGCCGGAGCATATCCGGTCGGACAACGGGTCCGAGTTTACGGCGAAGGCCATCAGGAAATGGCTGGAAGACCTCAATGTGAAAACGCTGTACATCGATCCGGGCAGCCCCTGGGAGAACGGCTACAACGAGTCATTCAACGGAAAGCTCCAGGACGAATTATTGAAACGGGAGATCTTCATGAATCTGAATGAGGCCAGAATCCTTGTCGAACGGTGGCGGTACGAGTATAATCATATCCGGCCTCACAGCTCACTGGGTTACAGACCGCCGGCACCAGAGACTAAGATACCGATAGGTCTAACTCTGTAGGTGGTAACCTACCTGGGGGCTGGTCACGCGAACACGATAACGTTGAACAATAAAGGGAGGGATACCTGATGCTTCGGGTTACCAAAACGGAAACTGGAATAGTGCGAGGACTGCCTGCAGCTGACCCCCGGGTAACATCTTTCAAAGGTATTCCGTTCGCCGCGCCGCCGGTCGGAGATCTTCGATGGAGAGCGCCTCAGCCAGCAGCCGATTGGGAAGGAATACATCATTGCCTGGAATATATGCCAATCGCCATGCAGCGTATTCCCGGTGAAAACCCAGAGGGCTTTTATGCAAAGGAATGGCATGTCGAGCCTGAAGTGGCCATGAATGAAGACTGCCTGTATCTAAACATCTGGACGTCTGCCAAGACGGGAGATGAAAGGATGCCGGTCATGGTATGGATCTATGGTGGCGGGTTGATGGAGGGGTATCCATATGAAATGGAATTCGATGGCGAGCGAATCGCTCGCCGCGGTGTTATTCTTGTTTCCGTCAATTACCGGCTGAACGTGTTCGGGTTCTTTACCCATCCTGAAATAATCGATAATTCTCCGGATGGCTTTGTGGCCAACTGGGGCTATCTTGACCAGAAAGCTGGTATTGATTGGGTGCGTCGTAATATCGCCCATTTCGGTGGTGATCCGGACAATATCACTATTTTCGGACAGTCAGCCGGTGGTGGTAGTGTGCTCGCTCATCTGAATGCTCCGCAGGCGGAGGGCGCTTTTGCGAAGGCTATTATCCAGTCCGGCGGCGGCGTTAATGTGAAGGACGCTACTCGTATGATGCCACCGTTTCTCAAACTTTCGGGTCTCGCAGATCAGGGAAAGGCGTTCTTTGATTTTATTGGGGTCAAGAGCCTCGCAGAAGCGAAGTCCATGGACGCTGAAACTCTGTTTGCCAAGCACACGGAGTTTAACAAGTACTGGAACGCGACCGTTGATGGAAAATACGTCGTTGAAGATGCCTCCGAGAGCGTTCTGGCCGGTCATCAGCATAAAATTCCGTTGTTGATCGGAACGACGACAGGCGAATCTCTTGTTGGTCCGCCGGACAATGATATTGAAGCGTGGGCGAAGGAAAAGTTCCCCGGAATTGCAGAGCAGTATTGTCTATTGGCCAGAGAGAAGGCAGCGGCTGAGGGGATAAGTCCGAGGCAGGCGGCGACGGTAAACAGTTTTGAAATGTCTGCAAATCTCTTCTGCGAAACCGTGGCGGAACAGGGCCGGCAGCCTGTCTATAATTATCGCTTCGGGCCCGAAATACCCGGTGATGATGCCGGTGCTTTTCATTCATCCGATCTTTGGTTTGAATTCGAGACATTATCCAAGTGTTGGCGCCCCTTTAAGGGGAAACACTATGACCTCGCGCGGCACATGTGCAACTATTGGACCAATTTCGCCAGGAATGGAAACCCGAACGGATTGGATGCCGATGGTACACCTATGCCGCAGTGGACGCCGTTTACCATGACCTCCCCACTGGCCATGGAGTTTTTCGATGTCCCGGCCATGGAAAAGCGACAGTCCAAAATCAGGAAACTGCTGATAGACTACAATAAAGGGCTTTTAAAGTAGCTTCAGTCTTCTTCGACTGTTTCAATGGTTTGCCGAAAACAGTACATAATCCTGTGAGGTGACCTGCCCCCCATTAGCGGTACCATGGTTTAGTTCGTAGCTCCTGTCAGTATAGCCTCAGGTGCCGGAGGTCGGTAACCCAACGAGGAGTGAGGACGCACCTGATTGTAGTCTTGCCGCCACTGTTCAATCAATACCCTGGCCTCTTGCAGATTACTCGTTTGGTCTGAGCAGCGAATAACTGAGCAATCATTATTATCTCGATTTTCAAGTTGTGCCAATCCAGCTAATCCTTCGATGGACCTTCTATACTTGATATTCAGCCAGTGCGTTCCATCTCCCTATACAGCCTCAAACTCTCCTCAAACTTCACCGACCTCGTATACCTCAGCACCATATCCAGGCTCTCCCAAACTCGCTACCGCTTACACGACCGTAGGTGGCTTGTTAAGTTCCTCGGCGCTTCTACCAGCGCAAAGCCTACACTCATTTTTTAGAACTGCTTGAACTTTTATAACTAGTTAATAAAGTTGCTACAGTTTCCAAAAATGAATGTATAGAATTATTGAGCGTGTGGACGGCTGATTGTACACTATCTTTAGGTTCTCGTTTTTTTCCTTGACATAGATGATTTTCGCTCTTATAATGACTCTTGTCATAATAAATAATATAGGCAAATTATGGGAGCTTTGAACCGCGACCTGTATTTGGTCACTTGGGTTGCGACGAGCCAATAGTGAAACCGGCCTGGAATACGGTTGGTTTTTCATTTTAGAGTAGGCAACAAACCAATAAGAGAAATAGCGCTGACATTTGGCAGACGATATTTCAAATTTGGGAAACCTAAGGAGGATAAAAATTGAAAAGGAACACCAACTGATATATCGTTATGTGCAGACCTGTCG
>CAZOMF010000160.1:0-5782 GCA_964580635.1 uncultured Dehalococcoidaceae bacterium | reverse complement strand
CGCTCTGGATGGTCTGGCCGCCCTCGATGCCGAGTTGTACCGGGATGCTGGCCAGCACCACGGCCGCCAGCCCCTTGGGCACCATTACCGCCATTACCGCCGCTTCCTTGTTCGCCATGGGATGGCGTACGGACATCTTCACGGCGGGGATACGCAGGACGAAGGCGATGCCGGTGAGTATCAGCCCCACGATGATGAGCCACTGGCTGATGAGCTGGAGGGACAGCCCCAGGTAGATAAAGAAGAACGACTTGAGCAGGAAGGCGACCTCCGAGAAGAACACCTTCTCCGTCTCGTTGAGGCCGACCGGCTCCCGCTCGCTGTTACGGCGGAAGATGGGGATGTTGATGGTCTCGATGTTGCCGATGGTCACGCCGAAGGCCAGCGCGGCGATGGCCCCGCTGAAGCCCATCATCTCGGTGAGGCCGTAGATGACGAAGACGAAGGCCGGCGTGGTGAACATGGCGTTCTTGACGGTATGGAACCAGTTGAGGAGGGTCGACCAGAGGAGCGCCCCGATGATGCCGAAGACGAGCGCCACCAGGAAGGAAGCGATGAGGTTGCCGGAGACGTCGAGGGGCTTGAACTCGCCGCTGACCCAGGACTGGACGAGGGCGATGGTGATGACGATGGAGAGGACATCGTTGATGGACGACTCCACCGAGAGGAGGGTGCTGACCTCTTCCTTGACCTTGATCTGGCGCACGAGCGGAATGACGACCGATTCCGATGTGGAGCCGACGATGGCCCCGAGGATGAAGGCCGGGAGTACCGGCAGGTCGGCCAGCCAGATAGCCACGCCGGCGACGACGCCCATGGTGAGGAAAAAGCTGAGGGGAGCCAGCGTCAAGGCGCCGCCGAGGGCGACCTTGAGCATGTTGAGCTTGAGGGCGACGCCGCTCTCGAAGAGGATGATGATGAGCGTAATGGTGGTGAAGACGGGGCCGACCGAGCCGAACTGCTCCGGCGACACCAGCCCGAGCAGCGGTCCCACCACGATGCCGATGGCGATGAGCAGCAGGACATCCGGGATACGCGTCCTGGCGAAAATCCCGGTAAAGAGGTGGGCGGCGAACACCAGCAGCCCGACGAAGGCGATTATCTGGGCGACCGTTTCCAGCGTCATAGGCGCACCGGCCGCGCCGGCAGGCGCGGCCGTCTAAAACCTCGGTGGCATTATGCCATCGCGCCGGAGAATGTGCAAGGGTGGTAGCCCCGGATTTGCCGGTCTCTCGCGGCATGGCCTATAATTATAGGCATCCCAACGTTCCGTTTTTAGGAGGTACCCTGGTGAAAATCGACATCTTCGCCCACATCATGACCGAAAAGTATACCGAAAAGTACCGGAAGATCAACCCGGCCATCGAGAAGCGGGTCGAGTTCCGAAGCACCGCCGTCGTCGACCTGGACGTACGCCTGCGGCTGATGAACCGCTACCCGGACGTGCTCCAGGTGCTGACGGTCGCCAACATCCCGCTGGAGACGTTCGCGCCCAAGGTAGCGGACGCGGTGGACCTGGCCAAGACGGCCAACGAAGAGCTGGCCGACCTGATAGAGCACTACCCGGACCGGTTCATCGCGGGGGTGGCGGCCATCCCGATGAACGACGTTGACGAGGCCTGCAAGGAGGCCGAGCGGGCCGTCAAGGAGCTCGGGCTGAAGGGCGTGCAGATCTACAGCCGCATCAACGGGGAGACGCTCGACCAGCCGAAGTTCGAGCCGCTCTGGGAGACCATGACGAAGCTCGACCTGCCCGTCTGGATCCACCCGGCCACCAACGACAACCTGGACCAGGACATCGGCGTGTTTTCGTGGCCGTTCGAGACGAGCTCGGCGATGTACAAGCTCGTCACCGGCGGGGTGATGCAGCGCCATCCTGACATCAAGTTCATCGTCCACCACTGCGGCGCCATGGTGCCGTTCTTCCAGAAACGCATCAAGTGGGTGCTCTCGCTGGTGCCGAACATCTACCCGGACCTCAAGCACCCGGAGGAGTACTTCCGGAAGTTCTACGTGGACACGGCCGTGTACGGCAACACGCCGTCCCTGATGTGCGGCTACGACTTCTACGGGCCGGACCACATCCTCTACGGGACGGACGCGCCGCTCGGGCCGAAGTTCGGCATGACCGGGGAGACGGCGGAATCCATCGACCGCATGGACGTGCCGGACGAGGTCAAGGAGAAGATATTCTGGCGCAACGCCTCCGACCTGCTGCTGCTGCCGCACTGACGGCGCCGCCGGACCGGATTTACGAGGGGGGCTCAAGCCCCCCTCTTCTTTTTTCAGGCCGATGAAGAGATTATGAGCGTGAGAGTCCGGTCAGGGAGACAGGTATCTTGTCAGGAACCTCCCCACCCGTGGACTCTCAGCTATTCTCTCTGCATGACATTTTACTTTCATGTGATTTTTATCGTATCCCTTCGGGAGCGGGAACCCGTATCATGATGACGATGGAAAGCACCAAAGCCTCAACGACAGAGACAAAAGCAACAACCGGACCGAAACGCCCCGGGCGGAACGACCAGTGCATCGCCTGCGGACGCCAGTGCTACAACTCCGGCCTCTGCATGATGCCGTGGCCCGGACTCGCGATAACCGAGGAAAAGAAGACCTTCCTGAAGAAACAGGCGCCGCGGCCCAAGCGCACCTGCCGCTCCAGCCACGTCAAAGATTGACAAAAAGTACTCGTTCCGGGTAGGCTTTGCATGTGATACGCATCAAACCCTGGTTCGCAATCTTTGCAGTCGGGGCGATCCTCTTCATCGTCACGGAAGAGACCATGCATTTCACCGGCAACCTCAATTTCTTCCCCACGGTCGTGCTGCTGGGCGCGTTCGTCATCCCCGTCACCTTCGTCGCCTATTTTTACGACCACGTACGCCACCGGGAGATATCCCTGCCGCTGCTGACGACCTGCGCCATCGTGGGCGGCGCGGTGGGCCTCATCGTGGCGGGCCTGCTCGAGTACGGCACGCTCCAGAAAATCAGCCCCGGCGGGCTGGTGGTCGTCAGTGTTATCGAAGAGAGCGCCAAGCTGGTGTTCCCGCTGCTGATGTACGTGGGCTGGAAGTACCGGCACGAGGCCGACGGCCTGCTCTTCGGCATCGCGGCCGGGATGGGTTTCGCAGCGCTGGAGACGATGGGCTATGGGATGAACAGCTTCCTCCAGTCCCGGGGCGACCTGAACGCGCTCCAGCAGGTGCTGCTGGTACGCGGGTTCCTCTCGCCGGCCGGGCATGCCGCCTGGACCGGGATCGTCTGCGCCTTCCTCTGGCAGGAGCGGCAGCGGGCGGGCGGCGTCATCACCATCAACGGGAGGGTCATCGGGGCCTTCCTGGTGGCAGTAACGCTCCACACGCTCTGGAATTTCACCAACAGCGTCACCACCACGACGACCATGGAATTCACGCTCATTGTCCTGGCGAACATCGCCATCGCCACGGTGAGCCTGACGCTGCTGTTCTCGCGCTACCGGGCCGCCCGCCGTTCGGTCGCGGCCCCGCCGCCGAGCGCCTGACTACTCCGCGCTGTTGACCGCCAGGGCGATGATCTCGCTCATGGACGGGTGGATGTGGATGCCCTGGTTGATCTCATCCGGCCCGCCGCCGGAGGTCATGGCGTTGACGACCTCCTGGAGGAGCTCCGGGGCGTAGGGGCCGATGATGTGGCAGCCGAGGATCTGCCGCGTTTTCCGGTCCAGGATGATCTTGACGAAGGAGTCCTCGTCGAGCATGGCCTCGCCCTTGGCGGTCTCGGCGTAGCGGGCGATGGCCACGGATATCTCCCGTCCCGCCGGGGCGTCCGCCTCCCGGATACCGACCGAGGCGATCTGCGGGTGGGTGTAGACGGCGTGGGGGACGACGCGGAAGTCCACCGTGAAATCAGCCCCGTTGACGACGTTCTGGGCGGCGTAGGCCGCCTCGCGGTTGGCCATGTGGATGAACATGGGGCGGCCGTTGATATCGCCGACGGCCCAGATGCCGGGGACGTTCGTCTCCATGCGGTCGTTGACCTCGATGAAGCCGCGGGCGTTCAGCTTGAGCCCGGCCGCCTCCACGTTGAGGAGATCGGTATTGGGGCGGCGGCCGGTGGCCACGAGGACGCGGGCGGCGGTATAGCGCGCCGGCGCGCCGGTCGTCTTGTCCTTGGCGGTGACGGTCACGCCGCCGGGGCCGGAAGCCACCTCCTCGATGTTCACGCCGGTGCGGATCTCCATGCGCTCGCGGAGCTTTTTCTCCAGCAGCGCGGCGATCTCCGGCTCCTCGGCGAGGACGAGGCGGTCGGTCACCTCCAAAATGGTGACCTTCGTGCCCATGGCGGCGAAGAAATGGCCGAACTCCACGGCGATATAGCCGCCGCCGATGATAACAAGGCTCTCCGGGCGCTCGGTGAGCTCCAGGAGGGTCTCGTTGGTGAGGTAATCGACGTCCGCCAGGCCTTTTATGGGGGGCACGGAGGGGCGGGAGCCGGCGGCGACGACGATCTTGTCGGACCGGAGGGTCTCCCCGTTCACTTCCAGCGTGTGCGGCCCGGTGAAGCGGCCTTCGGCGAGGTAGAAGTCCACCTGGTGGTTGGCCTCGTAGGCCCGGCGGATCTCACCCTCGGCCTTGGCGCGGAAGTGCCGCATGCGGTCCATGACGGCGGGGAAGTCCACCGAGTCGACGCGGGCGTCGACCCCCAGCTTGCCGGCTTCCTGCACGGCGACGACGGTATCGGCCACGTAGACGAGCTGCTTGGAGGGGACACAACCCCAGTTGAGGCACGTCCCGCCGACGAGGGGACCTCTCTCGATGACGGCCGTTTTCAGACCGGCGGCGACGGCGGTCTCCGTGACGAGGGCGCCGCTGCCGGAGCCGATCACGATGACATCATACTGCTTCACGAACCTGCCTCCCCGGGGAAAACGTGGTCCCGGTCTCATGGTAGCGTGCGGGGGAGCGGAACGCAAACGGACGGCTAGAACCTGCCGGCGAGGGCGTCATAGGTAGCGAGGAGGGCCTGGGGGATGACGCGGACGTCCCCGAGCACGGTGACGAAGTTGGTATCGCCCTGCCAGCGGGGTACGATATGGCTGTGGAAGTGGTCGTCGATGCCGGCGCCGGCCACGCGACCGAGGTTAGCCCCGAAGTTGAAGCCGGCCGGCTTGACGACGTCCCGCAGGACCTCCACGCCGCGGCAGATAAGGTCCATGTGCTCGGCGCGCTCTTCCGCGGTGAGGGTGGTAATATCGGCGGTGTGGCGGTAGGGCGCGATGAGGAGGTGCCCCGGGTTATAGGGATAGGCGTTGAGCATGATGAAGTTGAGCTTCCCGCGGAAGAGGATATAGTTCTCCCGGTCCCGGTCCGCCCTGGGTTTGTCGCAGAGGATACAGCCCTGCGGTTTCTCCTGCTGGATGTACTGGAAGCGCCACGGCGCCCAGAGATAGTCCATTTCCCGCCTCCATGCCTGGGTGCGGTGGGGTACCGCTCCGCTATTGTACGCGCAGCAGGGATGAAGCGTCAACGGAAATTCAGCCGCAGTTTTGAGAGAAGGTGAGGAGATAGATTCCGGCCTGCGCCGGGATGACGGGGGTAGAGAAAGGTCAGGAAAGTCATGCGCTAGATGACGCGCGCGTCCCGGAGACGTTCCAGTTCCGCCGGAGATAGACCGAGGAGATCGCCGTAGACGTAGTCGTTCGCTTCGCCGGGGAGCGGGGCGGGTCTCTCGCAGCGGGCCGGCGTGTCGGAGAGGCGGATGGGGCTGGCGTCCGCGAGCGGGCCGAGGTCCGGGCGGTCGAGGA
>CAZOMF010000159.1:0-5785 GCA_964580635.1 uncultured Dehalococcoidaceae bacterium | reverse complement strand
GCAAGGCCCGGGAGAAGGGCTGCGTGCTGAAGACGGCTACGCCGGTCAAACGTATCCTCAAGCAGGGGAACACAATCACCGGGGTGGTCATCGAGGAGGACGACGAAGAGGTCATGGTGCGGGCGCAGGCCGTGGTCGTGGCGAGCGGCGGCTTCATCAACAATAAAGAATGGGTCAGGAAATATACCGGCTTCGAGCTGGATAAAACCCTCGTACCCGTCGGCAACGTGGACAAGATGGGCGACGGCATCCGCATGGCCTGGGAGGCAGGCGCCGCCGAGGAGGGCATCGGCACGGTGGAGGTCTATCGCGTCGGCCCGGTGGGACCGGAGTTCGCCATGGGCTGCCAGATCGAGTTCGCCATCACCCAGCCGGACCTCTTCGTGGGGCCGGACGGGCGGCGGTTCTGCGACGAGAGCATCCAGTTCTACGATACGGCGGTCGGCAACGCCAACGCCCGGCTCCCGGGCGGCTACTCCTTCACCCTCTTCGATACCGGCATCGTCAAGCGCATGGTGGAGCAGGGCGTGGACAAGAACGTCGGCGTGGCCCACATGCCGGGGGCGAAGCCGCTCGACCTGGAGAAGGAGATGCGGGCGGCGCTCGACCGGGGCACCACCGAGCTCTTCGAGGCGGACTCCGTCGAAGAGCTGGCGGAAAAGATAAGCTGCGACCCGGCGGTGCTGAAACAGACCGTCGACGAGTACAACGGTTTCTGCGAGAAGGGCCACGACGACGTCTTCGCCAAGGACCCCCGCTACCTGTGGCCGCTGCGCGGCCCGAAGTACTACGCCGGGCGGGCCCGGACGGTATGCCTGGGCTCGATGGGCGGTATCAGGATCGACGAGCACGCCCGGGCCGTGGACAAGAACGGGAACGTTATTCCCGGCCTCTACGCCGGCGGGTTCGACGCCGGCGGCATGTACGGGGACAGCTACCCCATCAGCGGCTCGTCCGGACTGTGCTCGGCGTTCGCACTCAACTCCGGTCGGCTGGCCGGGAAGCATATCCTGCGTTACCTGGGGAGATAAGCGTCTGTCCCCGTCGCTGAGTCAAACCGTCAGGGATGGCTTCTGCACGACCTTCCCGACGCCGGCGAGCTTTGTCTCGCGTGCGTAATTAATGCTATAATTGTGGAACACTCCGGGGCAGGCCGTGAGCGATAGCAAATCCGCTGCTACGGCGTATACCGGAGACGTGCCATGCCGACGAACGACGCAGTTGAAAAAGGCATCCTGACCAGGCTCCGGGAACACGCGCGGCTCGCCGGCGTCATGCTCGAAGGCGATACCGGCAAGATAGCCGAGGCGGCGACTCTCATTTTGACCGCCCATCGCGCCAAGCGCAAGGTGCTGGTATGCGGCAACGGCGGCAGCGCCGCCGACGCACAGCACATCGCCGGGGAGCTTCTCGGCAAGGTGCAGACCGAGCGGGAACCGGTGGCGGCCTTCGCGTTGACGACGAACAGCTCCACGCTGACCGCGCTCGCCAACGACTATGGCTACGAGGCGGTGTTCGAGCGCCAGGTGCTGGGCCTGGCCGGGGAAGGTGACATCGTCATCGGGCTTTCCACGAGCGGCACGTCCCCGAACGTCGTGCGCGCCCTCGAAGCGGCCCGTACCAAGGGGGCCAGGACCATCGCCTTCACCGGCCGGGAGGGGAGCGCCCTGAGCAAAACGGCCGATATCGTGTTCACGGTGCCCTCGGACAGCACCCCGAGGATACAGGAAAGCCATATCACGCTGGCGCACATCATCTGCGAGCTCGTCGAGACGGAACTGGCGGGCCATGACTAGAGGTTCGGGCCTGGCGGCGCGGAAGACAGGTGTCCGCCCGTGAAGCTGCCGGAACACGACCGCCTGTCGTACGATACCGACCTCAGCGATATCCCCGCCGGGGTCCTCAAAGGTCTCTACGTGACGATGCTGCGCATCCAGCGCATCGAGCTGAAAATAGCCGAGCTGTACCACGAGGACGAGATGAAGACGCCGGTGCACCTCTGCCTGGGGCAGGAGGCGGTTTCCGCCGGCGTCTGCGCCCACCTGAAGCCGGAGGACTACGTTTTCACCAACCACCGGGGCCACGGCCACTACATCGCCAAGGGAGGCGATATCAGGGCCCTAGTCGCCGAGCTGTACGGCCGCACTACCGGCACCTCGAAAGGACGGGGCGGCTCCATGCACTTAGTTGATATGGAGGCCGGGCTGCCGGGTTCCTCCTCCATCGTGGGCGGTGGCGTTCCCATCGCCACCGGGGCGGCGCTCGGCTCGTCCATCCGTGGAGACGGGCGGGTGACGGCAGTATTCTTCGGGGACGCGGCGACCGAGGAAGGCGCGGTGTACGAGAGCCTCAACTTCGCCGTGCTGAAGGCTCTGCCTATCGTCTACGTATGCGAGAACAATTTCTACTCCGTGTACTCGCCGCTCGAAAACCGGGAATCGGGAGGCGAAATCTACCGGAAATTCGAGGGTCTCGGCCTGCCGTGCTACCAAGTGGACGGGAACAATGTCATCGACGTGTACCGCACGGCGCGGCGGGCTGTCGCGGACGCCCGCGACGGGAAAGGCCCCTCGTTCCTCGAATGCCGGACCTACCGCCTCCGCGACCACCACGGAACCGGTTCCGGGGTGGAAATCGGGTACCGGGCGCAGGAGGAAGTCGATGCCTGGGCAGGCTATTGCCCGGTGGACGGAGCGCGCGGGCTGCTGCTGACGCGGGGTATACTGTCGGAGGAGGAGATCGACAAAATCTCCGACGGCATCGACACCGAGGTAGCGGAGGCGTTCGCCTTCGCGCAGGGGAGCCCGCTGCCGGGCGAGGACGATCTGCTGGACTACCTCTTCCAGTGAAGGACTGAAAGGAAGGCATGGACTGGAGCAAGGTCCTTATCGAGCACGAATCGCTCGTGGAACATCCGGAAAGCGCCGGCGGCCGGGAGATGACCCAGGCCGGGGCGGTCCGGGACGCCCTCGATACGATACTGGGGCAGGACGCCGACTTCTTCGTAATGGGGCAGGGCGTGGACGACCCGGACGGCATGTTCGGCATCACGCGCGACCTCCACAGGAAGCACGGTCCCAAGCGGGTGTTCGATACGCCCCTTTCGGAGAATGCCCTGACCGGCGTGGCGGTGGGAGCGGCGGTGACCGGCATGCGGCCGTTCTACATGCACAACCGGCCGGATTTCCTGATGCTGGCGATGGACCAGATCGTCAACCATGCCTCCAAGTGGAGCTACATGTTCGCCGGAAAGGTCAAAGTGCCGCTCGTTATCTGGGCGGCGGTGGGACGCGGCTGGGGCGGCGCGGCGCAGCACACCCAGAACCTTCACGGTATTTTCATGCACGTGCCGGGGCTGCGGCTCGTCATGCCGAGCACGCCGTACGACGCCAAGGGACTGGTGGTGTCCAGCATCGCGGACAACAACCCGGTGCTCATTTTCGAACATCGCTGGCTGCTGCGGCAGAAGGGGCTCGTCCCCGAGGAGCTTTACTCGATACCCTTCGGCAAGGGGGTCGTCAGGCGACCGGGAAAGGACGTGACGGTGGTGGCCGTCTCCTATATGAACCTGGAGGCGATGCGGGCCGCGGACGAGTTAGCGAAAGAGGGGATAGACATCGAGGTCATCGATCCGCGGACGCTGAAGCCGCTCGACGAGGCGCTCATCACGGCCTCGGTGAAGAAGACGGGGCGGCTCGTCATCGCGGACACGGGCTGGAAGACCGGGGGCGTCGGAGCCGAGATGATCGCCCGGCTCGCCGAGCAGGGCCTCGACTGCCTGAAAGCGCCGATCAGGCGCGTGTCCAGTCCGGACGTCCCCACGCCGGCCAGCCACGTGCTGGAAGCGAAGTTCTACGCCGATAAAGATGACATAATCAGGAGCGTTAGAGAACTGACCGGCTCCATGAAGACCCGCAGCGGAGTGAACGAAGGATGAGCACACAGGGACGAGTGGAACGAGGGTTCAAGCGGGCCCTCATCACCGGGATAACCGGCTCCGGGAGCAGCTACCTGGCCGAACATATCCTCGCGGAGCACCCGGACGTCGAAGTGCACGGCATCGCCCGCTGGCACAGCGCCCGGAGCCACCGGGACAGTGATTCATTGGCCGGCGTGACCGTCCACGAGTCAGACCTGACCGATTTCGGCTCGGTGTTCCGGGTCATCAGCGAAGTCCGCCCGGACGTCATCTTTCACCTCGCCGCGCACGCCAACGTAGGCCTCTCCTTCATTACGCCGAACAGTGTCCTCAACAACAACATCTCCGGCACGGTGAACCTGTTCGAATCGGTCAGGCTGGCCGGGATCGACCCGGTCATCGTGCTGGCCAGCACCTCCGAGGTCTACGGTCAGGTCGACCCGAAGTACGTCCCCATCACGGAGGACACGCCGTTGAACCCGGCCAACCCGTACGCCGTTTCCAAGGTAGCGCAGGACCTGCTGGCGGGCGTCTACCACGTCAGCTACGGGATGCAGACCATCCGCACCCGGATGTTCACCTACCTGAACCCGCGGCGGACGGACCTGTTTGCGACGTCGTTCGCGCGGCAGGTGGCCCGCATCGAGCTGGGTCTCCAGCAGGAACTGACCCACGGCAACCTGGATTCGGTCCGGACGCTCATCGACGTGCGGGACGCCGTGCGGGCTTACTGGCTGGCCGCCAACTTCTGCCAACCTGGTGAGGTCTATAACATCGGCGGGACGAAGACCATGAAGGTCGGCGAGTTCCTGCAGCAGTTGATTAGTCTGGCGAAGGTACCGGTCCCGACCCGGCAGGACCCGAAGCTCTTACGTCCGGCGGACGTGACGCTGCAAATACCCTGCACGGACAAGTTCATCGCCGCGACCGGATGGCAGCCGGAGTATACCTATGAAGAAAGCCTGCAAAACCTGCTAGACTATTGGCGGCAGAAGGCAGCCGAAGAAGAGGCATGAAAATACGCAGGTGCGAACCACTGGAGAATCACCGATGAAGATACTTGTCACGGGAGCAGCCGGCTATATCGGGTCGGTGCTGGTGCCCGACCTGCTGAAAAACGGGCACGCGGTCATTGCCATCGACAACTTCATGTACAACCAGGCGTCGCTGCTCGACTGCTGCCACGAGAAGCAGCTGACCATCGTGCGGGGGGATGCCCGTAACCGGGAGCTGATGAAGCGATGGATCGAGGAGGCCGATGTCATCCTGCCGCTGGCCTGCTACACCGGCGCCCCGCTGTGCGATAAGGACCCGGTGGGCGCCACCAGTACCAACTACGACGCCATCAAGATGATCACCGAGCTGCGCCGCCCGGAGCAGAAGATAATTTTCCCGACGACCAACAGCGGCTACGGCGTGGGCCAAAAAGACATCTACTGCACCGAGGAAACGCCGCTGAATCCCGTATCGCTCTACGGACGGTTGAAGGTGGACATCGAAAAGCTGCTGCTCGATTCCGGCAACTGCATTACGCTGCGCCTGGCGACGGTCTTCGGCATCAGCCCAAGAATGCGGCTCGACCTGCTCGTCAATGACTTCACCTATCGGGCGGTCACGGACCGGTTCCTCGTCCTGTTCGAGAGCCATTTCAAACGGAACTACGTCCACATCCGGGACGTGGTGCGGGCGTTCCAGCACTGCATGGCCAACTTCGATACCATGCGCGGCCAGACGTACAATATTGGCCTGAGCGAGGCCAACCTGAGCAAGTGGGAGCTCTGCGAGGAGATAAAAAAACAGGTGCCGGACTTCTACTTCACGGAGGCGGCCGTCGGCGCCGACCCGGACAAGCGGGACTACATCGTC
>CAZOMF010000158.1:0-5860 GCA_964580635.1 uncultured Dehalococcoidaceae bacterium | reverse complement strand
CGATGAGCCGCACGTTGTGCTCCCCGGCCAGCGGCAGCAGGTCCTTGCCGTGGATTTTCGTCGCCAGGTCGTTGTCCTTGGCGACGACCTTGGTGGCTTCCTCCACGAAGGGCTCGAGCTCCTCGCAGACGAGCACCTCGGGCACCGCTTCGAGGAGCTGCTTGGTGAGTTTCTTCGGTAGCGGGTACGGGGTGCCGATTTTCAGGATGGAGACTTTGTCCTCCAGCCCGAGCCAGCGCACGGCCTCGATGGCGTAGCCGTAGGAAATGCCGCAGGCGATGACGCCGAGTTTGGCGCCGGGCTTGAGGGTCAGCTGGTTATAGGGGAACTCATCCACCGCGTCCTCGATGTCCTTGAGGCGCTTGATGAGGAGACGGCGATTGCCGCGGAAGTTGGCGGGCAGGCAGACGAACTTCTGCGGGTTCTTGACGAAATTGCCGACGCGGTTGGTCGTATCGATAGTGCCGTAGGTGACATCGCCGCGGGCGTGTCCGATGCGGGTCACCGAGCGTACCATCCACATCTGGCCGAACTGCTCGGAGAAGCGGAAGGCGTCCGCCGTCATGTCCTTGGCCTCCTGGGAGGAGGCGGGCTCCAGCACCGGGATGTAGGCCTGGCGGGCGAGCAGCCGGTTGTCCTGCTCGTTCTGGGACGACCACTGGCCGGGATCGTCGGCGGAGATGAGCACGAGACCGCCGAGCCCCATGTACGAGGCCGACATGAGCGGGTCGTGGGCAACGTTGACGCCGACGTGCTTCATGATGGCGAGCGAGCGCAAACCGGTGGTGGCGGCCGCCATGGCGACCTCGAGGGCCACCTTCTCGTTGACGGACCACTCGGCGTAAAAATGGCCCTCCTTCGCGCTCTCGACCAGGGCCGTCGTTATCTCGCTCGACGGGGTGCCGGGATAGGAGGCGACGACCTGGACGCCGGCCTCGACGGCGCCCCGGGCGATGGCCTCGTTGCCGAGCATGAAACGGCGGGCGCCGGGAGCGTCCGAGGTGAGGGTGAGTTGGGCTGCCTTGTTCACTGCGTATCCTCCTTTGACGGGCGTTCCACCCCCGTGGGCGCGGTCGGGTGCGGGCTGGACAGGCGGGGATGGACGTCGGTGGTGCTAACGGGGTACCGTTCCCGCACCGGGGAGGCAAGGGGGCGTTTTCCAGTGGGAACGGACGATTATCACCCTTTCATTTTACACGTAAAACGGCGTGATTGGCAAACGTCCGGGAGTCCCGGTTTCCCTTGACACATCCCACCGGCAGGAGTACCATTTCGTCAACCGCCCGAGAGGAGGCCTGTCATGGGCAAGTATGACGACTACGTCATCGAGTACGACCCCACCCGCTGGCCGAACGAACGCCGGCCGGTCATGGCCCGCATGGAGAACGGCGTGGCCGCCGGCAGCAACTTCTACCTGATTCATTGGGTTCCGCCGGGTTTCGGGGACATGTTCAAGGGTCTCGGCGAGTACGGTGGACATCCCCCGCACATCCACAAGGACGCCGAGCTGCTCTTCCATATCGGCAGCGACCCGGAGCACCCCATGGACCTCGGCGCCGAGGTGGTCATGTACCTGGGGCCGGAGCTGGAGAAGCACACCATCACCCGCACCTGCTGTGTCTGGATACCCCCGAACTTCATCCACTCGCCGTGGCGGCCGGTGCGCGTCGACCGACCCTGGATATTCATCGAGATAAACCAGGGCCCGGACCACACGGAGAAGTCCTACCGGCAGCTCCTGCCGCGCGAGGTCCGCGAGAAGATGGACTGGAAGAACATGTGGGTGGACGAGGGCTACGAGACGCCGGCCTGACCGACCGCCCGCGAGGAGAGCCTTCATGGCAAAGTACGACGATTATATCATCGAATACGACCCCGCCCGCTGGCCGAACGAGCGTCGCCCGGTCATGGCCCGCATGGAGAACGGCGTGGCCACCGGCAGCAACTTCTACATGATCCACTGGTGCCCGCCCGGCTACGGCGCCCAGCTCGGCGATTTCAAGTACGCCGGTCACCCGCCGCACATCCACAAGGACGCCGAGCTGCTCTTCCACATCGGCAACGACCCGGAGAACCCCATGGACCTGGGGGCGGAAGTGGTCATCTACCTGGGGCCGGAGCTGGAGGAGCACCACATCACCCGCACCTGCTGCATCTGGATACCGCCCAACTTCATCCACTCGCCGTGGAAGCCGGTGCGCATCGACCGGCCGTGGATATTCATCGAGGTGAACCAGGGCCCGGACCACACGGAAAAGTCCTACCGCCAGATCCTGCCGAGGGAGGCCAGGGAACGGATCGACTGGTCACGCTGGCAGGACGAAGGTTACGAGGTGCCGGCTTGAGGCCGCGCTCAAGGAGGAAACGATGAAATACAGTATCGATACGTCCAAGTGCCTCAAGTGCGGCCTCTGCGTCACCCAGTGCCCGCACCATGCCTTCGTCGTGGACGAAAAGACGACCGAGTTCGACGGGCTGATACTCTACACCACCCGCATCGACCAGGACCTTTGCGTCCAGTGCGGCGAGTGCATGGACACCCTCGAGTGGTGGTGCCCCGCCAAGGCAATCGTCAGGAGCTAGCCCGGGACCGGAAATCCGACCCCTCCACGCAAGGGAGATGAGCACATGCCAGAACTGAAGTACAGCCGGTATTTTCTCAACGAGCTGCCGGACGAGGTCCGCTTCAAGACCCGCTTTTCGAAGCTGCCGAGCATGGTGGCCTTCACCGACAACGATATCATCGCCGGCAGTAAATATTTCTCCGTGATGGTCATGGGCGAGGAAGCGACGAAACATCCCGGCCACGGACCCCACGTCCACAACGACCCCGAGCTCCTCGTGGCGCTCGGGACGGACATGGACCATCCCCGCGACCTCGGGGCGAAGATGGAAATGTGCATGGGCCCGGAGATGGAGAGCCACATCGTCACCGAGTCCACCATGGTCTGGATACCGGCCAACTTCATCCACGCCCCGTTCCGCATCCTGGAGGTCACCCGCCCCTTCCTCTTCATTCAGTGCCAGTACGCCCCCAAGCTGACGGAGACGTCCCTCCCCAAGCTGGTCAAGGAGGAACTGCGCGACAAGATGGTCTTTATCAACGCGGACGGGACGGAGACCGAGTAGGCCGGCAACAACCGCTCCCCGCCCGGGGATCCTCACGGTCGTCCCGGTATCACCGGGAGTCCCTCGGAACAACACGTAAAAGACCGGCGGCCCGAACGGGCCGCCGGTCTTTATTACGTCTCCCCGCTCATCCTGAGCTTGTCGAAGGATGAGCGAGCCTGCTCGTTTAACTACTTGTAAACGCCGGTATCCCCGCCGGTGAAGCAGAAGATGGGGATGCGTACGTTCTTGACGACGAGCGGCCCGTGCTGCACGCCCTTCGGGATGAACGCCGCGAAGCTCTCGGTGATGGTGTAGGTCTCGTTGTCCACCGTGAACTCTATCTCGGCGCCCAGGTCGTGGATGTTCTCGTAGTTGAAACCGAAGAACCCGATGAACTCCCCGAAGTCGTGGGTGTGGGACTCGCTCATCTTCATCGGTTTATCGTCGCCGGGGACGATCCACTTGGCCTCGGAGTAAAACTCCGCGCCGGGGTAGGAATCGTCATCGAGCTGGGCCAGCCGCTTCACGTACTTCGGGTCTTCCGGTACGCGGAACGGCGGGTACTTCAGGTTCGCTTTATCGCAGAACAGAAAGTTTTTCAGGTTTTTCTTCTCGGCCATTTTTCTCTCCTTCCTCTTTTCCCGCTGCCTACTCGTAGTGGCCGGGGCCGATGGTGTAGTGAAAGATGGGCCGGTCCATGCGCCAGGTCTTGAAGGGGTTATGGACCATGCCGGCGGGGATGTAGCAGAGGAAGCTCTGGTCGATGAAGAACTGCTCGTCCTCGAGCCAGAATTCCACCTCGGCGCCGAGGTCGGACGGGTCGTCCATGTTCGTCCCGAACATGGTGAGTACCTCTGGAAAGTCATGCACGTGGGGCTGGATGCCCGGCATCTTCTTGATAATCTCCGGGTCGAACACGCGGGGCTGCTGGTCCTTCATGTTGGCGGACCAAATCCAGGTGCACTCCGCGTAGAACGCGCCGGGAATGACCTCCTCGTCCATCCAGATGACATGCTCGAGGGGCATGCGGTAGCCGTCGCGGTACCCCTGCCCGATGACCTGCGGGCCCTTGTAGCCCGGCATCTGCACGCCCTGCTTGAGGTCGGTGCAGATATACTTGCCGTACTTCGACTTCTTGATATTGGCCGCCATATCCGTCTCCTTTCCTATCGAGAACGCGCCGGCGGGAAACCGGCGCCGGTATGCCGTCACCATTATATACAAGACGACCGTCCCCGGTAAAACGGAACCCATTTCCCTTGCCGGGTATCCGTCCCTTATAATGGTTGCGAACGAACATCACCAGCAACAGGAGGACGAGCATGGCGACACTGGAAGAACTGCAGCTGCGGGTACAGCGGCTCGACGACATCAAGAGGATAGAGCACCTTCAGAAGATCTACGGCTACTACCAGGACTACGGCGAGTGGGAGCAGATCGTCGACCTCTTCACGGACAACGACCCCTCCGTGGAGGAGGCGGACAGCGGCGTTTACAAAGGCAAGCCGAGCGTGCGGCGATATTATGTCGACCTCTGCGGCGACGGTCCCGGCGCGCCGCGGCGGCCCGGCCTGATGGACATCGTCTTCCAGCTCCAGGGCGTCGTCACCATCGAGCCCGGCGCCACCACCGCCAGCGGCCGCTGGTACGGCATGGGCATGCAGGTCAGGCCTATCGATTCCCGCCACGACGGCGAGCTGCGCCAGACCTGGCTCAACGGCATCTACGAAAATACCTACGTCAAGGAAGACGATACCTGGAAGATCAAAGACCTTCACTTCTTCCTCACCTTCCGTACCCCCTTCGAGTCCGGCTGGCTCAAGGTGCCGGTCGTCGGGCAGCACGGACCGGACAGGAACGTGCCGCCGGACGCCCCGACCACCGTCTACGAGCCTTACCCTTCCCGCTACCGTGTCCCCACCTCCTTTAAAAACCCGGTGACCGGTAAATAGGAGGACGTGAAAATGGACGAGCAAATGACGTTGGAAGAGCTCGAAAAAGAGGTGACCCGGCTGGAAGACATCCAGGCCATCGAGGACCTGGAGCGCATCTACGGCTACTACTTCGATACTCAGCAGATGGAGAAGGTGGTGGACCTGTTTTCGGAGAACGCCGTGTCCGTGGAGATAGAGAGCCACGGGCAGTTCCTCGGCAAGGACGGCGTGAAACGGATGTACCTCGGCGGGGCTGGCGGGCGCGGCCGCGAGTTCGCCAACCCGACGCCGCGCCAGGTCGAGCGCATGCGGCACCGTCCCGCCGGCACCAACACCATCGTCCAGTTGTGTGGCGTGGTAACGGTCGCCGAGGACGGCCTGAACGCCAGGGGACGCTGGCATTCATGGCTGGCGGAGACGTTCCCCTTCGCGGGAGTGATGGGGCAGTATTGGCTCCATGGCTACTATGAGAACGAGTTCGTCAAGGAGAACGGTACGTGGCTGTTCTCCAAGCTGTTCTGGAACACGAGCTTCTACACGCGGTTCGAGACCGGCTGGCAGGTCCAGCCCATCGTCGGGTTCCTGCCCATGCCGGGGCCGGACAACCCGCCGACCGCCTTCTACCCCTACCCGTCCCAGTACCACTTCCCCTGCTCGTTCAACCACCCGGTGACGGGCAGGGCGGATACTACTGAACAGCATTATCACCATCCGATGGCGATATAACCTGAATCAAGCCGGAGAAACACGGGGCGCTGCCGGCCAAGGCCGGCCGCGCCCCGCAGTAAAACCCCCCAACACCACCCCCGAAAAGA
>CAZOMF010000157.1:0-5923 GCA_964580635.1 uncultured Dehalococcoidaceae bacterium | reverse complement strand
GGCAGTTTTAGGACGGGACGATGAAAGTACCAATCAGCTGGCTGAAAGACTACGTCGATATCAACCTGCCCCTCGACGAGCTGGCCCGGCGCCTGACGCTGGCCGGCCACGAGGTGGCGGAGATCATCACCACCGGCGGGGACTGGGCGCACGTCATCGTGGGGCAGCTTGTCGCCATCGACCCGCACCCCAATGCCGACCGGCTCCGCCTGGCGACGGTGGACCTCGGCGGCGGGGAGCGGCAGCAGGTGGTCTGCGGGGCACCCAACCTGACCGTCGGGGACAAGATCGCCTTCGCCAAAGTCGGGGCCAGGCTCATGAATCCGCACTCCGGCAAGATAGAGGAGCTCAAGACGGCGAAGATACGCGGGATCGAGTCCTCCGGCATGGTCTGCTCGGAGAAGGAACTCGGCCTCTCCGAGAACCACGAGGGCATCCTCGTGCTCCGGCCGGAGGCCGAGGTCGGCAAACCTCTCGCCACCCAGCTCGGCGATACCGTATTCGACTTCGAGATCACCGCCAACCGGCCGGACTGCCTCTCGGTGGTCGGCATCGCGCACGAGGTGGCGGCCCTCACGGGGGAAAAGGTGCACATCCCGGAGATAGCCTACGAGGAAGCGGGCGAGTCCATCGCGGACAAGGTGACCATCGAGATCGCCGACGCCGACCTCTGCCCGCGCTACTGCGCCACGCTCATTACCGGCGTGACAATCGCCGAATCGCCGGCCTGGCTCCAGGAGCGGCTCACCAACGCCGGGCAGCGGCCCATCAACAACATCGTGGACATCAGCAACTACATCATGCTGGAGTACGGCCAGCCGCTCCACACGTTCGATTACGACCGGCTCGTCGGGCAGCACATCATCGTGCGCCGGGCGGAAGCCGGGGAAAACTTCATCACCCTCGACGAGGAGAACCGGCAGCTCACGAGCGATATGCTCGTCATCGGGGACGCGGCGCGGACGGTGGCGGTGGCCGGGGTGATGGGCGGTCTCAACAGCGAGGTCACCGAGAGCACGACGAACATCCTCGTGGAGGCGGCCAGCTTCAAGGCGGGCAGCATCCACCACACGAGCGGGGCGCTCGAACTCCGCAGCGAGGCCTCCACCCGCTTCGAGCGGGGCATCGCCGCCGCGATGACGATACCGGCGCTGCGACACGCCACCAAGCTGGTGGCCGAGCTCGGCCGGGGGACGGCGGCGAAGGGTCTCATCGACGTCTATCCGGGGAAGAAGGAGCGGACGCCGGTGAGCATGGCCATCGAGAAGGCGGAACGCGTCGTCGGCGTCCCCTACACCGAGGAGCAGATAATCGATTCACTCACCGCGCTCGGCTTCACCTGCGAGGCGAAGGACGGGACGGTGACGGCGGTACCGCCCGAGTGGCGGAGCGACATCCAGTACGACGTGGACCTCATCGAGGAAGTGGCGCGGGTCATCGGCTACGACCGGATACCGCTGACGCTGCTCGGGGAGCCCATCCCCCACCAGAACCCGGACCCGGTGCAGGCGCTGCGGAAGAACGTCCGCGCCTGCCTCACCGGACACGGCCTGCAAGAAATTATGGGTTACACCCTGACGAGCGCCGAGGCGCTGGCCAAGCTGACCCCGAACGGGGCGATGCCGGCGGCGGTCAAAGTGCTCAACCCCATGTCCAGCGAGCAGGAGTACCTGCGCCCGACGCTGCGGGCCGGCCTGCTCGGCACGCTGGCGTCCAACCGGCGCTACGAGGAAGGCGGCATCCGGCTCTTCGAGCAGGGCAAGGTCTTCCACGGGCGGGAGAACGACCTGCCGGCGGAGCCGGAGTCCCTCTGCGGGGTGCTCGCCGGAGCGAGGGCGGAGCGGTCCTGGCTCGGCGGGGACAGCGGCGCCTGCGGCTTCTACGACGTCAAGGGGCTCATCGAGGCGCTCATGGCGCACCTCGGGGTGAACGCGCAGTTCGAAAAGAGCGTCGACCCGGGGCTGCACCCGGCCCGGCAGGCGGCCATCGTCGTCGAGGGAGACGGGATGACGGTCAAGCTCGGCGTGCTCGGCGAGGTGCATCCCGCCGTGGCGGACGCCTTCGAGCTGACCGAGACGGTCTGTCTCTTCGAGCTCAACACCACCAACCTGGTGCCGTTCACGGTGGCTTATCGCCTCTACACGCCGGTGCCGCGCTACCCGGCCGTCAACCGGGACCTGGCGCTGGTGGCGGACACGGACGTCAGCCACCGGCAGATAGCCGATATCATCGACGGGTTCGCGCTGGTGGACCGGGTGGAGCTGTTCGACGTGTACAGCGGCAGGCAGGTGCCGGAAGGCAAGAAGAGCCTGGCTTACCGCATCGTCTACCAGAGCGCCACGCACACGCTCAAGGACCAGGAGGTCAACAAGGTGCAGGAGGCCATCCTGCGCAGGCTGGCGAACGAGCTCGGCGTGACGCTGCGGGCCTAGTTTCCTACTCCCAGCGGAAGAAGCGGACGGAGAGCGCGGTGGCGGCGACGAAGACGCCGGCCACGATGAGCGACGCCTCCGTGTCCCAGCCCAGGCCGAACCACGGCCCCTGCAAGCCGTAGATGACCCAGTGCGTCGGCAGGAACTCCCCGATGATGCGCATGGACTCCGGCAGGACCTCCGGGGGCGGACCGGCCCCGCCGAGGATGAGCATGACAAAGAACAGGATCATGCCGATGCCCTGCGCGGCGCGGGTGGTGGGAAAGAGCGCCCCGAGCAGGAACCCGAAGGCGGAGAAGGACAGCATCCCAAGGAAGAAAGCGGCGATGACCAGCGGGATGCCCTGCGGGTTGCTGATGTGATAGACGCCGTAGCCGAGGGCGATCATGAGGGCGGAGCCGATGACGGCGACGAAGAAACTGACCAGCGCCTGCGAGCCGAGCAGGTTCCAGATGGAGATGGATGACGCCCGCCAGCGGCGCAGGATGCCGCGCTCCCGGTAGCCGGTGAGGTGGACCGGCAGCGTGATGACCCCGATGGACGAGATGACGAGGCCGATATAGGCGGGGATGTAGTAGTTGGTCGGGCCGAAGCCGCGGTAGATATCCGGGTCCGCATCGTTGCCGAAGACGCCGCCCATGACGAAGAGGAAAAGGAGCGGCAGGGCCAGCGTAAAGACCATGGTCGTCGGCTCGCGGAAGAAGAGCTTTATCTCCACCCAGGTGAGTTTCCACAGCGTTTTCATGATCGGGTCACTCTTCCACCTCGTGGCCGGTGAGATTCAGGAAGACGTCCTCCAACGTCGGCTGCTGCAGCCGCAGGTCGTGGGGGACGATGCCGTGCTCGACGAGAGAAGCCGCCACCAGCGCCAGGAGCGGGCCGGTGCCCTCCACCTCCACCCGGTCGCCGAAACGCTCGATGCCGGTGACGCCGGCGACACCGGGAAGCCAGTCCAGGTCCGTCCGTCCGGTGGAGAAGAGGACGCAGACAGAGCCGGCGTGGTCGGCGATGAGGGCCTGGGGGCTGTCCAAGGCGACGACGCGGCCGCGGTCGACGATGGCGAGGCGGTCGCAGAGCTTCTCCGCCTCTTCCATGAAGTGTGTGACGAGGACGACGGTGGTGCCGCGGTCGCGGACGGAGCGGATGAGGTCCCAGGCGACGCGGCGGGCGGCGGGATCGAGGCCGGTGGTCATCTCATCGAGGAAAATCACGCTGGGATTATTGACGAGGGCGAGGGCGATGAAGAGTCGCTGGCGCTGGCCGCCGGAGAGGTTGCCGAAGCTCGTTTTCTTCTTTTCGGCGAGGCCCCACTGGTCGAGGAGGACGTGCCAGTCGAGGGCGTCCGGTGTGACCGAGGCGAAGAGGTCGAGGGCTTCCCAGACCTTGAGGCGGTCCGGCAGGGCCGATTCCTGGAGCTGGGAGCCGATCCGGCGGCGGAGGGCGACCTCCTGGGTGCGGGGGTCGAGGCCGAGGACGCGGAGGCGTCCGGAGTCCGGATGACGGAGGGCCTGGAGGCACTCGACGGTGGTGGTCTTGCCGGCGCCGTTGGGGCCGAGGAGGCCGAAGATCTCGCCTTCCTGGACCTCAAAGGAGATATCGTCCACGGCCACGGTATCGCCGTAGACCTTGCGGAGATTCTGCACTTCGATGATGGCGGGCATCGCCCTGATTATAGGGGTTCACCGAACGGTAATCAATAGCCGTCCATCCAGCTGTTCGACTGTCCTTTCGGACAGGTTTCAGGGGAGATGGAGGGCGGCGATCGGAACCGATTCCGGCCCGCGCCGGACCGAATGACACGGCGCGGTTGTCTTTTCACGGTCTCACGATATAGAATGAAAAAACCATGACGCAGACCGAAGACCTCTACCAGCTCGAGCAGCTCGATACCGCCATCGAGAACGACGAAGCGGCGCTCGCATCGGCCAGGGCCAGGATAGGCGACCGGAGAGTGCTCGACGCGGCGCAGGCGAAGCTGGAGGCCGCCAGGAAGGACCTCGAGGAGCGGCGGGCCAGACACCGGGCGGCCGAGGCGGACGTCGATGACATCACCGCCAGGATAGAGAGCGACGAAAAGAAGCTCTACTCCGGCAGCATCTTCAACCCCAAGGAGCTGAACTCCCTCCAGCACGAGGTGACCACGGAGAAGGAACGGCGCGACGAGCTGGAGAACGCGGCGCTGGAGATCATCGACGGGGAGGAGCGGGCGGAGAAAACGGTGAACGATATGACGGCCGCCCTTGCGAAGCTGGAGCAGGACTGGCAGGCCGAGCAGGTGCGGCTCAAGGCCGAGACCGAGAAACTGACCGGGACGCTCGACACGCTGCGGAAGGACCGGACCGCGGCGGCGGGGGGCATCGACAAAGCGGCCCTCGACCTGTACGAGCGCATCCGGCAGCAGAAGAAGCCGGCCGTTTCCCGCGTGGAGCAGGGCATCTGCCAGAGCTGCCGCATCCAGCCCCCGGTCAGCTCATTGCAGCGGGCCCGGGCCGGGCAGGCGGCCACCTGCGGCTGCGGGCGAATCCTCTATGCCCCTTAAGGAACCTATTTGACTTCGACTATCATCGTTCACACGGACGGCGCCTCCCGGGGCAATCCCGGCCCGGCGGCCATCGGCGTGACGCTGCACGACGAGAAGGGAACGCTCCTGGCGAAGATATCCGAGCGCATCGGCGTGACGACGAACAACGTCGCGGAGTACCGGGCGGTCATCGCCGGACTGCAGAAAGCCATCAAGCTCGGGGCCAAGGAGGTCAAGCTCGTCTCCGATTCCGAGCTCGTGGTACGGCAGCTCACCGGGCGCTACAAGGTCAAGAACGCCGGCATCATCCCGCTCTACAACGAGGTGGTGAAGCTGACCGGTAAGCTGACGAAATTCACCGCGACGAACGTGCGCCGGGGCCAGAACGCCGCGGCGGACGGGCTGGCCAACGAAGCGCTCGACGGACGGTAGGACCGGCCGCCGTTACGAGGATGGGGTGGGAACGCCCTCAACGCACGCACCCTGCTGCTGCGCCTTCTCGCAGAGCGGGCACAGATGGACGCCGAGCGGCTGCCCTTCCCGGAGATTGGCCCGGTTGATGGCGGTCCCTTCCGTGCAGTCCTTGCAGATGTGGTAGACAATCGGGCTCCTGGCTGAATAGTAGGCCATGATGCACCTCCACTGTCCGGCACATGGTACCGACCTATTGTACCACCGGCGTCAAAGGAAGGAGACTAGCGGGAGCGTGACCCCGTAGCGGACGTCTTCTTCAACGAGACATTGGATAAAAGATAGGACCGCGTATCACCCCCTTTCGGGGGGGGATACTGGAGTGCGTTAGGCACTCTGGAAGCAACGAGTGAACTTTTCCCGCGACAAAATTCCCTTGACAATAGAACATATGTACGGTATATTTCCCTTGCGGCCTGAAAAACACGTGCCGCACGGGGGTGCAGTGCGTCTGAAAAACTCGCAATTTCAAAGCTGAACCGGGCCGCCCGGATGGTGA
>CAZOMF010000156.1:0-5926 GCA_964580635.1 uncultured Dehalococcoidaceae bacterium | reverse complement strand
CCGGCCTGCGCCGGAATGACGATTGCGCCGGAATGACAGGAAAAGGGCGGATTGCTTCGTCCGCCCCAGACGGACTCGCAATGACAGGGGAAGGGGAGGTTTTGAGGGCGGCGGCCGAAGGCCGCCGCCCCACCGGGAGACCAAAATATCGGTCCGAAAGATGGTCAGCGCGGCGTGAACTGGATTCCGGCCTGCGCCGGAATGACGATTACGCCGGAATGACGGTTGTGCCGGAATGACAGGAAAAGGGCGGATTGCTTCGTCCGCCTCAGGCAGAGTCGCAATGACCGGGGAGAGTCTCAGTCCCCGAACCGCAGGTGGAAGGCCTCGTGGGTCTGGATATAGCCGAGGCGCCCGTAGAACCGGTGGGCCTCCGGGCGTTTCTTGTTGGAGGTGAGCACGACCTTGTAGCAGCCGGCTTCCCTGGCTATCTCCGCCGCGCGTTCCATGAGGACCGCCCCGATGCCCCGGCGGCGGTGCGCCTCGTCCACGACGACGTTCTCGATGACCGCCCAGGGCCGGTTGCGGTAGGAAAAGTTGGGCACGACGACGAGCACCACCGAACCCCGTACCTCGCCGTCCTCCTCCGCCACAAGCTGGTGGAACCCGGGGGTCCGCTCCATGGCGGCGAAGGCCTCCCGGCTCCCGGCCGGGTCCGGCTGCCGGTCGCAATCGCCCGGTCCCAAGGTGAGCTGTTCGTACAACTCCAGGACGCGCGGCAGGTCCGCTTCCCGGGCTTCCCTCACCGTGACCGGCGGCATCATACGCCCTCCCTAGAAGACGGACTTCCGGATGATGGTCTGCTCGCGCCGCTGCCCGACGGAGATGATGTGCACCGGGCAGCCGATGATGTCCTCGAGCCGCTTGATGTACCGCTGGGCGCGTACCGGCAGCTCCTTGAAGAAGCGGGCGTCGGTGGTCGGTTTCTCCCACCCGGCCATCTCCTCGTAAATGGGCTGCGCCTGTTCCAGCTGCTCGATGGTCGCCGGGAAGGTGGTGACCGTCTCGTCGCCTATCCTGTAGCCGGTGCAGATACGGAGCCGCGGCATCTTGTCCAGCACGTCGAGCCGGGTCAGCGCCATGCAGGTGAACCCGTTGATGAGGCTGCTGAAGCGGCCGGCCACGGCATCGAACCAGCCGCAGCGGCGGGCGCGCCCGCTCACCGTGCCGTACTCCTGGGCCACCTCCCGTATCAGGTCGCCGGTCTCATCCTCGAGCTCGGTCGGCATCGGCCCGGCGCCCACCCGCGTCTGGTAGGCCTTGTAGACGCCGACGACCTCGTTTATCTTCGTCGGCGCGATGCCGGACCCGAGGCAGGCCCCGGCCACCGTCGGCGACGAGGACGTCGCGAACGGATAGGTGCCGAAGTCGGGGTCGAGCAGGAAGCCTTGCGCCCCCTCCAGTAAAATGCTGTCGTCACGCTCGATCGCCTCGCCGAGCACCGTCGTCGTATCACAGATGTTGGGGGCCCACCGGTCCGCGTAGGCGCAGTACTGGTCGTATATCTCGTCGAGCTTCAGCGGCTCGGCCCCGAAGACCTTGGTCAGGATGACGTTCTTCTGCTCCAGCGCCGCCGCCAGCCGACGCTTGAAGTAGGTCTTGTTGAGCAGGTCCCCGGCGCGCAGCCCGCAGCGGGCCACCTTGTCCTGGAAGGCCGGCCCGATGCCCTTGCCGGTGGTACCGATGGCCTGGCCGCCGCGGGCCTCTTCCTCGAGCTTGTCGAGCAGAATGTGCCACGGCATGATGAGGTTGGCGCGGTCGCTGATGAGGAGGTGGGAGGTATCGATGCCGCGGGACTCGAGGTGGTCTATCTCGGCGTTCAGCACCGCCGGGTTGATCACCACGCCGTTCCCGATGACGGAGACGGCATCCGGGTAAAAGATGCCGGAAGGTGTCAGCCGCAGCTTGAACTCGCCGTGCGGGTTCACCACGGTGTGGCCGGCGTTATCGCCGCCGGAGAAACGCACCACGTACTTCGCCTTCTCCGAGAGCATGTCGACAGTCTTGCCTTTTCCTTCATCGCCCCACTGGGCGCCGATAGCCGCTACAACGGGCATAGCATCCTCCGTTCCCGAATCCCCTGCAATTCTACTCGCACGGGCATAGGTTGTCTATCATTGCGTGTTACATTCATATAAAAATATCAGGCCGGCTCTTTCATATGGCGGTAGGCGTAGACGAGCCGCTGGACGGCGGAGGCCAGGCTGAGGGCCGCGAGCACCGCGATGAGGGCCACCAGCGCGTAGTGGTTCCATCCGACGAAGAGGGCGACCGCCAGCAGCACGACGCGCTCCGGCCGCGTGAAGAACCCGGCCTTGCATTCCACGCCCATCGCCTCCATGCGGGCCTTGATGTAGCTCACCATGAAGGAGAACAGCATGGTCATGCCGCAGAGCATGGCCTCCCACGGTTCGCCGCTTCGGGCGAACATGACGAGCAGCCCGATGAGCACCACGCCCTCGGACATGCGGTCGAGCGAGGAGTCCAGCACCCCCCCGAAGCGGGTCGTCCGGCCGGTCGCCCGGGCCAGCGCCCCGTCCAGCAGGTCGAACAGGGCCGCCGCCAGGTAGACGATGCCCGCGACGACGAAGTGCTGCAGCACGACGAGCACCGCCGCGCCGAACGTCACGATGAAGCCGAACCAGGTGAGGGCGTTCGGGGTCAGCGGCGTGGCGGCCAGGACGCGGGCGGCCGGTACCGTGAAATAGCTGGCCAGTTTTCTGCGGGACTGTTCGAGGTTTGCCATGATCAGGCCTTGTCCGGGGACGCTTGGCTGTGGACTTTATCGAGGGTCTCCTCGTAGAAGGCGAGCAGCCGCCTGGCCACCACCGGCCAGTCGAACTGCCGGGCGTACTCCTTGCCGCTTTCGCCCATTTTCTGGCGCAGCCCGGGATCGTGTATCAGCGTCAGAATGGCGTCGGCCAGGGCGCGAGCGTCCCGGGGCGGCACGCTCAGGCCGTGCTCACCGTGGGCCATCACCGCGTTGAAGCCGGTGATATCGGAGGCGACGATGGGCTTGCCGACCGCCATCGCCTCCAGCAGCACGATGCCGAAGCTTTCCCACCCGGTGTTGGGGAAGCAGACGATGTCCGCCGTCTTGTAGTACCGCGGCAGGTCCGCGTAGGTGGCGTAGCCGGTGAAGTGCACGTCCCCGATGTTCTCGTTGATGGTCCTTTTCCGGTATTTCCTGAGGAGCCGCTTGCCGGGGCCCACCTGGATGAGCCGGCAGTTGCGATACTCCTTTTTCACCAGCTTGAAGGCGTCCAGCAGGTAGTCGAACCCCTTGCGCTTCTCCAGCCGCCCCACGAAGACGATGTTCGTTTTATCATCCTGGTACTCCTCGAACGGGGCCACCCCGTTGTTGAAGTGGTGGATATCGATGCCGTTGGGGATGATGGTGTAGTCCGCCGGGAACGAAGTGTTGATGAAATTGCGGGCCACCTCCGACACGGCGATGCGCCCGTCCAGCTTGCTCCACCAGCGCCGCAGGTACCACTTCATGATGGGGGTGAATATCTCGTACCAGGGCTTGCCGCCGCCGGAGGCGTGGAAGGTGCCGACCATGGGGGCGCGCTTGAGGCGCAGCACGGTGGTGCAGAGGGTGGGCATGAGGGGCTCGTGGAGGTGGCAGATATCGAAGTTCTCCCGCGCGAACACCTCCTTGATCTGGTGCTCGATGCGGAGCGAGAGGGTGATGCGGGCGATGGAGCCGCTGACCGGCAGGGGACGCGGCGAACCGATGCGGATGAACCGGTCCCCGAGCGTATAGAGGGCCTTGGAGGACGGCGCGATGATCTTGACGTCATGCCCCATAGCGGTGAACTGCTGCTCCAGGCAGGAGATATGGTTGGGGACCCCGCCCGGGTGTGCGAAGTCATAGGGTGAAACGAGCGCTATTTTCATCGGTTAATGACCGAAACCGCCCCTCGCCGGACGCACGCCGGCGGATTCTTCAGGCCGAGATGAAACCCTTTCCGGACACGATGGTGCCGCGCGGGCCACGCGGGCGGAAACGTACCATGGGCACTATACCGTCTTTGAGCGCGAAAGTCAAGAATTTCGAGTTTGACTCACCTCATTCATCCTTCGACAAGCTCAGGATGAGCGGGGGTTGACGCTCGCGGTTCGACAGGCTCACCGTGAGCGGAACTAGATGAACACCTTGCGCGGGCGCCAGAGGCCGCTTTCCTTGTCCCGGTGGAGGATGGCGACGAACCTGCCGTCCGGCCCGTAGGCCCGGAGGTGGCGGGCGTCCGCCTCGACGGGCCGACCGAGCGCCTGCCCCTTGCGGATGGCATCCGTTTCCTCGCCGGTGACGGTGACGGCGGGCAGGTCGCCGAGGACGCTGTCGACGGGGGACAGGAGGGCCTCGCCTTTACCCTTCCCGAAGGCTTCGACGGCGGTCTCCAAGGTGACGGCCTCCCCGATGGTGAAATCGCCGACCCGGATGCGGACCAGCCCGTTCAGGTGCGCCCCGCAGCCGAGCGCCTGCCCCAGGTCGTGGGCGAGGGAGCGGACGTAGGTGCCCTTGGAGCAGTCGATCTCCAGCGTCAGCTCAGGCGGGTCCCAGCCGGTCAGCGCCAGCCGGTGGATGGTGACGGGCCGGCTCGGGCGCGCGACGGTCCTGCCTTCACGGGCGAGGGCGTAGAGCGGCCGCCCGGTGTGCTTGAGGGCGCTGTACATCGGCGGGGTCTGCCGGATGGGGCCGCGGAAGGCGGCCAGGGCGGTCTCCACCTGCATCCGGGTAATGTGAGACGGGTCCGATCGGGAGGTAACGGTGCCGGAGGCGTCGTAGGTATCGGTCGTCACGCCGAGGCGGACCGTGGCGCGGTAGGACTTGGAAGCGCTGCCGAGGTACTCCACCACGCGGGTCGCTTTACCGAGGCAGACGGGAAGGACGCCGGTGGCATCGGGGTCGAGGGTGCCGGCATGTCCCACGCGCTTCTCGCCGCTGGCCCGCCGCAGCGCCGCCACCACCCGGAAGGAGGTGAGACCGGCCGGCTTATCGATGTTCAGAATACCGTCCACGCCGCTCCCCGCCGGGCTACCAGGTCTTCACGGCGCGTAGACGCTCCAGCGCTTCCTCGATCTCCGCGCGGGAGAGGAAAATGGTGGCCCGCATATAGCCCTTGCCGTTGGCCCCGAAGTAGGAGCCCGGCATGAGCGCCACGTGGGCCTGGCGGATGACGGTGTTGAGCACGAAGTCCTCGTCGTCGTAACCGTCCGGCACCTTTATCCAGAGGTAGGGGGTCGCCCTGGGGACGGTGACCTCGAAGCCGAGGTCCTGGAGCCCCTTCGTGAAGACGTCCCGCCGCTCCCGGAGCTCCCGCCAGTAGGCGGCCATCTCCGCCTTGACATCCGGGCTGGTGAGAGCGGCCACGCCGGCCATCTGGTGGTACCAGGGCACGCCCTGGCCGTACTGGCTGGCCAGCTTCATCCAGCGCTTGATATTATCGGCGCTGCTGACGACCCAGCCCAGGCCGATGCCGACGAAGTTGTAGTGCTTGGAGAGGGAGACGACCTCGAAGCCCCGCTCCATGAGGCCCGGTATCTCGGTGATGGAGAGCGGCTTCGTCTCATCGTCGAAAACGTAGTCCTTGTAGGCCTTGTCGAAGATGCCGCAGGCGTCCGCGTTTTCCAGTCCTTTGAGCAAATCATCGTAGTAGCCGCGCCCGGCCACCGAGCCGGTGGGGTTGTTGGGGTCGCAGAAATAGAGGGCGACGGTCTTCCCGGCGTCCGGGCCGCTCAGCCGATATTCCGGCAGCCAGCCGGTATCCGCGTCGGTGCGGACGCGGAGGACGTCATTGCCGGCCAGCACGGAGGTGCCCTCGTAGACCGGGTAGACCGGGTCCGGCACCTGCACGGTGCCGCGGTCGAAGAGCCGCACCAGGTTGAACAGGGCGTCCTTGGTCCAGCCGGTGACGAA
>CAZOMF010000155.1:0-5952 GCA_964580635.1 uncultured Dehalococcoidaceae bacterium | reverse complement strand
CCGGCGGCTCGCCGCCCACCTTCACCAGCGCGGCGCTCCGCCCCAGCCGCTGCATATCGAGCAGCGTCGCCAGCAGCTCCGGCTGGGGCACCGCCGTCACCGCCACGATGGTGCTCCCGTAGGGCAGCGCCGGCGCCTCCTGGCGGATGTAGGTCTCCAGCTTGATGTTGTCCACCTGGTGTACCTGGGACAGCGTCTCCAGGATGCGCTCCAGCTGCTCCGGGTGCTGGCTGTGGGGCACCCGCGCCAGGCCCCGGGAGAACCGCGTTATCTGGTTGACGTAGAGCCCGACCCGGAAGCCGGACTCGATGGCCCCCTGCGCGATGCTCGCCGCCGTGATGATGGCCAGCTCCTGGAGCTGCTGCACGCTGCCCCAGAAGGGCGCGTCGAGCGTCCGCACGTCGAGGAACATGCTGATGTCCACCGTGGTGGTCGGCTCGAAGAGCTTGGTCTGCAGTTTGCCGAGCCGGGCGGTGCTCTTCCAGTGGATGCGCTTCAGGCTGTCGCCCGGGAAATAGTCCCGCACCCCGGCTGTCAGCACCGGGTCCTGGAAGAGGTGCTGCCGGAGCCGGATATCACCGAAGAACTGGTGGGAGGGGATGCCGAGCTCCTCGAGCGGCACCAGGCGCGGGTAGACGAGCAGCGTGTCCGTCTTTTCGATCATCATGGTGCGGCGGAAGAACCCGAAGAGGTCGCCGGAGTGGATCCGCGTCGGCCCGAAGATGAACGCCCCCCGCCGGTCGCACTTCAGCGGGAACCGCCGCGTCACGCGGTGGTACATGTTGATGGGCAGCATGTTGCTGAGGACGAGCCGGTCCTCGATCCCCGTCTGGGCTTTGCCCTTGAGGAGCGTCACCTGCTCCGGCAGCTCGTCCTCGATGTGCAGCCAGGGCAGCGGCAGCGGCTTGCGGTTGGTGATCTCGATCTCGAAGACCGTCTCGTCCCCGAAGAACACGCGGTTGGCCGTCAGCCGCCGCTTATACTCCACCCGGCTCAGGCAGTAGCGGTTCCACAGCCGCGAGACGCCGCCGGCCAGCAGGAACAGCAGCGAGATGAGCGCCAGCGGCACCTGGTGCAGCGCCAGCGACGCGATGAGGATGAGGGCCGCCAGCAGCAGCCAGCTATCGCTCCGCACGTTCCGGCTCTTCCGCGGTCGTTTCCTCCGCCTCTACCGGCACGAACACCTTCGCCATGATCTCCTGGAGCGTCTGCTCGGCGCGCTGGCCGCGCAGACGGCTCTCGGCCCTGGGGATAAGACGGTGCACGAGGATCGGCGTGGCCAGGTGCTTGATATCGTCCGGCGTGGCATAGTCGCGTCCCCGGACCGCCGCCAGCGCCTGGGCGGCGTTGTAGAGCGCCAGCATGGCGCGGGGGCTGGCGCCCAGCTCGAGCGCCTCGTGCTCCCGCGTGGCGTGGATGAGCCGCACGATGTAGTCCTCCACATCCCCGGTCAGGTGGACGTTGCGCACGGCGACCTGCATCTCGAGCAGCTCGTCGGCGGTGATGACCGGCTGGAGCGTGTCGAGCGGGTCCTCGGTGCGGAAGCGGGCGAGGATCTGCTTGTCCTCCGCCACGCTCGGGTAGCCCATCGTTATCTTGACGAGGAAGCGGTCGAGCTGCGCCTCCGGCAGCGGGAAGGTGCCTTCCAGCTCGATGGGGTTCTGTGTCGCCATGACGAGGAACGGGCGGGGCAGCGGCCGCGTCTCTCCCTCGGTGGTCACCTGCCGCTCCTGCATGGCCTCCAGCAGGGCGCTCTGGGTGCGCGGCGTGGCGCGGTTTATCTCGTCCGCCAGCACCACCTGGGAGATGACCGGGCCCGGCCGGAACTCGAAGTCCGACGTCCGCTGGTTGTAGACGTACGTCCCGGTGATGTCCGAGGGCAGCAGGTCCGGGGTGCACTGGATGCGCCGGAAGCTGCACCCGAGCGATTTCGCCAGGGACTTGGCCAGCACCGTCTTGCCGAGCCCCGGCACGTCCTCCAGCAGGATGTGGCCCTCGCACAGCAGCGCGATGGCCGCCAGCTCCACCACCTCGTCCTTCCCCACGATGACCCGCGCCACGTTCTCCCGGACCTTGGCCACGGTCGCCTGAATCTTGAGGACGCTGCTCTCCGTCATGTTCACCCCGCCTGCGCTGAAAAATCCAACCCATTATACCAGCTTGCCCTGAGCGGCGCGAGTTGCCCCGGAAGCTGCCGTTGCACACGTCCGGCCCCTGTGGTAGACTGGACGCGTCACTAAAAACCGGAGCGTGCCATGTTCGTTATCGGAAGCAAGAAGAGAATCGCCTAGCCGCCGTCATCGGTAGCACGTCTCTTCACGGCCGCCGGCCTCGCGGCACGGCTGCTCCGGGTCCCCGGCACGGTTCGCGGTAGTCCCCCGTTCGTTTTCCGCGTATCTGCGTGCTTTTTCCCCTGTCCGCCTGCCCGCCGTCCGCCGTTCCTTCACCTGCCGTTACGGCGCCTCATCCCCACTATCTTTCAGGCAGGTGAGTCATGGACGACGAACGTATCCCCCGGCTCCGCCGCTCCCAAAACGAAATAACCAACCTCCCGCTCCTCCGCCGCCTCGTGCGGCAGACCGGCATCCGCCGCGGCGACATCGTCTACGATATCGGCGCCGGCTCGGGCGCCATTACCCGCGCTTTGCTGGAGGCCGGGGCTTCCGTTGTGGCCGTGGAGAAGGACCGGGAGCTCTATCTCCGCTGCCAGCAGCTCTCCCGGGACGGCAAGGACGTGACCGCCGTTCGGGCGGACTTCTTCGATATGGCGCTGCCATCGAGCGGCATATATAAAGTGTTCGCCAATATCCCCTTTTTCCACACGGCGGACATCATCCGCAGGCTGCTCTTCGCGGCCAACCCGCCGGCGGACTGCTACCTGGTGGTCCAAAAAGAGGCCGCCGAGAAGTACGCCGGCATCCCCCGTGAGTCGCTGATGTCGCTGCTCGTCAAGCCCGTCTTCTGGGCGGACATCGTCTGCCGCCTGGACCGGAAGGATTTCTCCCCCGCCCCGTCGGTGGACACCGTCCTGCTCCAGTTCCAGCGGCGGACCTGCCGCCTGGTGGCGCCGGAGCACTACCGGCTCTACCGTGATTTCGTCGTCTACTGCCGGGAGGGCCGCCGGCCGGACGTAAAAAACGCCCTCCGCCGTGTCTTTACCTTCCCGCAGCTCCGCCACAGCGCCCGGCTGCTCGGGTTCGATTACCGCCGGCCGCCCTCGGAGCTGACCTTCAGCCAGTACCTGGGCCTGTTCCAGGCCTTTCTCGCCGAGGCCGGCGTGGACCGTGCCGCCGTCGCCGGCGCCGAGGCCCGCTACCTGGCCGCCCGGCAGGGCATCGTGAAGGAGCACCGCACCCGCGTCCGTCATCGGGCGTGACCTTTGTCCTTGAATATACCTGAAGCGCCGTGTCAGAATGGCGCTGTACGGAGGTGTCCCCATGAGTAACGAGATCGTCATCATGGTCGGCGGCGAGGCCGGCCAGGGGGTCCAGTCGGTCGGCGCCATCCTCGCCGGGTCGCTGGCCGCCGCCGGGCTCTCCGTCTTTGCCGACCAGGACTACGAGAGCCGCGTGCGCGGCGGTCACAATTTTTTCCGTATCCGGGCCGCGACCACAGAGCTGCACGCCATCAACGAGAAGCTGGACATCCTCGTCGCCCTCAACCGGGAGACTATCGAGCTCCACCGCCGCGAGCTGGCCCCGTCCGGCATCATCATCTACGACGCCGAGAGCGTCGGCGAGACGCTCAGCGGCAAGCGGTACGTGAACGTCCCGCTCGCCAAGCTGGCCGTCGATACCGCCGGCAACAAGCTCATGGAGAACACCGTGGCCGTCGGCGCCGTCCTCGGCACGGGTGAGTTCGATCTGGATATCCTCGGCACGACCCTCCAGAAGGAGTTCGGCCGCCACGGCGCCAAGACCGTCAAGGAGAACCGGGACGCCGCCAAAGCCGGCTACGATTTCATCCGCAACATGGGCGTGTCGGTCACCTTTCCCGCCGCCCGTAAAAAGCAGGATGCGCCGCGCCGCATGCTCATCAACGGCAACGACGCCGTCGCCCTCGGCGCGCTGGCCGCCGGCTGCCGTTTCGTCTCCGGCTACCCCATGACCCCGGCCAGCTCCGTCATGGAGTTCATCGTCAACCAGGGCCAGCAGGTCGGCGCCGTCGGCGTCCACGTGGAGGACGAGGTCGCCGGCATGAACATGGCCGTCGGGGCCGGCTTCGCCGGGGCGCGCTCCATGGTCGCCACCTCCGGTGGCGGCTTCGCCCTCATGGTGGAGGCCCTCGCCCTCGCCGGCATGACGGAGACGCCGGTCGTCATCTTCATCGGCCAGCGGCCCGGCCCGGCCACCGGGCTGCCCACCCGCACCGAGCAGGGCGAGCTCTGGTTCGCCCTCCACGCCGGGCACGGCGAGTTCCCCCGCGCTATCCTCACCCCCTCCACGCCCGATGAGGCCTTCGAGGCCGCCGTCACCGCCTTCAACCTGGCCGAGAAGTACCAGACCCCCGTCTTCATCCTCTCCGACCACCACCTGGCCACCTCCTTCACCACCATCGCCCGCCCGGACCTGGGCAAGGTCGTCATCGACCGCGGCGAGCTCCTCACGGAGGCGGAGGTAAAGACCTGCACGGACTACTACCGCCACGCCGTCACCCGCTCCGGCATCTCGAAGCGCGCCCTCCCCGGCCGGGGGGCCGCCCTCGTGGTGACGGACTCCGACGAGCACGACGAGGCGGGCCACATGATCGAGGACGCCGCCACCCGCAACCGCCAGGTGGAGAAACGGCAGCGCAAGAACCGCGGCCTCGCCCGCGAGGTGCTCCGGCCCGTCGCCCGCCGCACCGAGGGCGCCAGGCTCACCCTCGTCGGCTGGGGCAGCACGGGAGGCGCCATCCGCGAGGCGGCCGCCCTCCTGAAAGAGGAGGGAATCCCGGTGGATACCCTTCAGCTCCGCCAGGTCTGGCCGTTCCCCTCGACACAGGTAGCCGCCGCTATCGCCAGGACCGGCAAGGCGATCGTGGTGGAGAACAACCCCTCCGGCCAGCTCGCCGGCCTGATGCGGCGGGAGACCGGCATCGCGGCGGACGCGAAAATCCTGAAGTACGACGGCCGCCCCTTCACGCCGGAGATCATCGCCCGGCGCGTGCGCAAGGAGGTTTCGACATGGTAACCCTCGACGATTACGCTTCCAATGTCCCCAATGCGTGGTGTCCCGGCTGCGGCAACTTCGGCATCCTCAAGGCGGTCAACCAGGCCCTCGTCGACCTCGGCCTCACGCCCCGGGACGTGCTCTTTGTCTCCGGCATCGGCCAGGGGCCCAAGCTGCCGCACTATACGAAGGGCAACGTCTTCAACGGTCTCCATGGCCGCTCGCTGCCGGCCGCTCAGGGGGCCAAGCTCGTCAACCATAAGCTGACCGTCATCGGCATCGACGGCGACGGCGGGGCCTACGGCGAGGGCGGCAACCACCTCATCGCCGCCATGCGCCGCAACGTGGACCTGACCTACCTGGCCACCAACAACCAGATCTACGGCCTCACCAAGGGACAGGCCTCGCCGACGAGCGACCTGGGCACCGTTTCCAAGACGACGCCGCTCGGGGCGGTCCAGCCCTTCCGTCCGCTCGCCGTGGCGCTCGCCTCGGACATCACTTTCCTGGCCCGCGGCTTCGCCGGCGATATCCCGCAGCTCACGGAAATCATCGAGGCTGGTATCCGGCACCACGGCTTCGCCCTCATCGATATTCTCCAGCCCTGCGTCTCCTTCAACCACGTCAACACCTTCGCCTGGTACCGCGACCGCGTCTACAAGGTGGAGGACGAGGGCCACGACCCGACCGACTGGAACGCCGCCATGGCGAAGGGAATGGAGTGGGGCGACCGCATCCCCACCGGCATCATCTACCGGAAGGAGCGCCCCGTCTACGAGGACGGCCTGCCCCAGCTGGCCAA
>CAZOMF010000154.1:0-5967 GCA_964580635.1 uncultured Dehalococcoidaceae bacterium | reverse complement strand
TGGGCTAAGGGATCCAAAGTCCCCTGTGCTACCACTACACAACTCGCCAGCGCCGCTGAGATTATACCACGCGTCCCTTCACCCGGCAACGAGCGGAAGAGCCGGTTCACGAGTGAAAAAAGCGAACCCCGCGGCCGCGTGAAAGGCGATGGCCGCGGAGCACGAAGTCTTTTCCCGGGATCTGGCGCTACTTTTTCTTGCCGGAGGAGTTCTCGCTTTTAAGACTGTTCTCGACGTCGCGCTTCCACTTGGGGGCGCGGTCGGCCATGAAGCGGCGCGTCGGCTGCTGCTCGGTGCTGATGAGCGCCGAGTTCACGTTCTTCCACGGCACGTACAAGCTCTCGGAGTACCCGCCGACCATGTCCAGCTTGTCGTCCCAATGGACCAGGTTGATGAGGATGCCGATGTCGTCCGTCGCCTCGACGATACCGATATAGCAGCACTCCGCCGCCGTATTGGGAACCAGGTAGACGGCAATACAGTAACCGGGCTGAATAGCCTGCATCTTGGCCATAGTTTCCTCCGTAACGGGATTACTGCGTACGCCCCCTATTTAAGTACTTTCTTTTCCGGCTGTCAACCGGGCCGGCGGGCTTGCGTGACGGCGGCGTTTGGGCTACGATGAAGAAGAACGAATCTCCGGAACAGTCGGATCCGTACGATGACGAAAAAACTCTTCTCGCCCCGCTCCTGGACCCTGAAAGCGCGGATCATGGCGCCGGTTCTTTTCGTGATACTGGTGCTCGTCCTCATCATCGGGCTCAACAGCGTAACCGGCCTGGCCCTCGGACTCACCTGGATCACCATCATCATGCTGGCCATCACGCACCACTGGCGGCGCATCCGCAACTTCCTTTACCTTGCCGGCGGGACGTTCCTTGCCGCTATCATCCTCTCCGGCATCTACATGGAGATCGCCGTCCCGCTGGCCGTCCGCATCGGCGGCCAGGCGGCCCTCACCAGCACGCCGTGGAAAATCTTCCAAGGCATCGTCTCGGACGGCATTCTGCTCGTCGGGGCATCCGCCGTGATCGTCGGCATCTTCGGGGCCATAATCCTGGCGGTCTCCCGTGCCTGGTCGGAGCTCCGCCGTCCCGCCACCTCTTGACTTACCCGCTTCACCTGCTGGCGGGCCCGCTTCCGCATGGGGTATAATGAACGCAAGGAGCGGTGAGCGACACCCATGAAACCTTTCCTCCGGGAACTCCTCATAACCGTCGGTATCGCCGTCGTCATCTTCGTTGGAGCCCGGCAGACCATCCAGACCTACGAGGTCTTCCAATCGAGCATGGAGCCGAACTTCCACCAGGGTGAGCGCGTCGTCGTCAGCAAGGTGGCCTACGTTTTCGGCGAGCCGAAACGGGGCGATGTCATCGTCTTCAAGTCGCCGATCGAACCCAATGAAGACTTCATCAAGCGCGTCATCGGACTGCCCGGTGATACCGTCGAGATCAGGAACGGCTACGTCTACGTCGACGGCGTCGCCCTCAACGAACCCTACGAGGCCCAGTCCCCGGCCTATACTATGGCGGCCGAGAAGATACCGGACGGCGAGTACTTCGTGCTGGGAGATAACCGCAACTACAGCAATGATTCCCACACCGGCTGGCTGGTGCCGGCCGCCAACATCCACGGCAAGGCCTGGATCGTTACCTGGCCGCCGAGCGACTGGGGCGTCATACCGCACTACAACCTGGGCGCTCAGGTAGCTGCCGCCAACGTAACCGGCTGAAGGGGGAGGAGGTACTGTGGCTGATAGCGTCGTCGAGATGTTCCGCAAATCGGGCGCCCTGCTCGATGGCCACTTCCTGCTGACCTCCGGCCTCCATTCTCCCGAGTACTGGGAGAAGGCCAAAGTGCTCCAGTATCCCGTTTACACCGAGCAGCTGTGCCGTATGATCGCCGACCGATTCCGGGACGCCGGCGTCGAGGTCGTCGCCGGGCCGACGACGCCCGGCATCATCCTCGCCTACGAGACGGCCCGGCAGCTCGGCACCCGCGGCATCTTCGCCGAGAAGGACGAGCGCGGCGGCCGCGTCTTCCGCCGCGGCTTCCAGATTGAACCGGGCGAGCGCGTTCTCGTCGTCGACGACATCATGACCACCGGCGGCTCGGTGCGGGACGTCATCGCCGCCGTGAAGAAGGCGGGGGGGACCGTGGCCGGGGTCGGGGTGCTCGTCTTCCGGCCGTCGGCCGGGACGGCGCCGGACTTCGGCGCGCCGTTCTACGCCTGCCACACCGCCGACGTCGTGACCTACCAGCCGGCTGCCTGTCCTTTATGTAAAGCCGGTGTGCCCCTCGTCAAGCCCGGCAGCAGCCGTCAGCCCGCCGCGTAGCGGGAACACGCCCGGGGAAGGAGGCCGGCCATGCCCGTCGAAGCCGTCATCATCATCGCCGCGGTCGCCGTGCTCGCTGTTTCCTTTTTCACCTACCTCGTGCTGCGGCTGCGGTTCGAGAAGAGGTTCCGCGACTGGCAGGAGCGCGAGATAGCCCAGTGGCAGACCGAGCTCGCCGAGGGCCGGCGGGACGCGGTAAACCGCAGCCGGGCCGTGCTCGGCGGCCGCTTCACCGAGCAGCTGGTGCCCTATTTCCCGGATTTCGCCTACGACCCCACCGAGGTGCGCTTCATCGGCACCCCCATCGACCTCGTCGTCTTCCCCGGCCTGGCCCGGGGCGACCCGCGCGAGATCGTCATATTGGAGATAAAGTCCGGTCGGAACCCGCAGCTCACGTCGGTGCAGCGCAAGATACGGCAGCTCGTCGAGGATGGCATGGTGCGCTGGGAGGAGGTCTACCGGAGCGTGGAAGAATAGTCCACCACGTTCAGCCTTTGCCCTTCATCTTTGACCTTTGCGTTATGACCTTTGACCTTGTAGCTGGTCTCGGTCATCTTCCAAAATGACGTTCTAAATAGTCCCGCCCCATGGTGACGATGGTCGGCCGGCCGTGGGGACAGGTGTGCGGGTTGGCCGTCGCCTCGAGCTGCCGCACCAAGGCCGCCATCTCGTCCATGGAGAGCGCCTGCCCGCTCCGGATGGCGTTGTGACAGGCGATGGAGGCGACCGTCTTCTCCTCCCAGCGGGACTTCTCCTCGCCGCTCAGCTCTTCCAGCAGCTCCCGGAGCGCGGCGTCCCAGCCCTTGCTCAGGTGCGCCGGCACCGCCCGGACGAGGTAGCTCCGCTCGCCGAACGGCTCGATGGCGAACCCCAGCTCGGCGAGCACCGTCCCCACCCCGTCGAGCACCGCCGCCTGGCGCGGCGTCAACTCCAGGGTGCCCGGTTCCAGCAGCCCCTGCACCTCCGGCTTTTTGGCCGCCCGTTGTGCGGACAGGGCGTCGAACCGTATTCGCTCGTGGGCGGCATGCTGGTCGATGACGTAGATGCCGTCCGGCCCCTCGGCAACGATGTAGGCCTGCATCACCTGCCCCACCACGCGGAGCACCGGCAGTGTCGCCAGGAAGGATGGCGCGACCGGTTTTTCCGGTCGAGCGGGGGCCGATCCCCGTCTCAGCGGGTCCGCCCACGATAGCCCCGGCGGGACCCGCCGCGTCTCTGGCCTGGCCGGCACGGCAAAGGGCGGCGCCGGCTCCTCGACCGAGGTCACCGGCAGCTCCGCGGTGAGGGCCTGCCGTACCGCCCGCTGCACCGCGCGGAAGACGTCGCCTTCATTGCGGAACTTGACCTCGCTCTTGGCGGGGTGGATGTTGACGTCCACCTCGGCCGGCGGGAGGTCGATGGCGAGCACCGCCACCGGGTGCCGTCCCGTCATCAGCAGGCCGTGGTAGGCCTCCTCGACCGCGTAGGTCAGCGTCCGGCTCGTCACCCAGCGCCCGTTGACAAAGAAACTGACCGCGCCGCGGCTCGCCCGGGCAACGTCCGGCTGGCCGACCATGCCGGTCACCCGCACCGACCGGTCGCCCTCCGCTGCCGTCCAGACCTGCTCCCCGCCGGCCACCGGCAGCATCCGCGCCGCCACCTTCGCGCCGTAGACGTCGGTGACGGCGTCGAGCAGCGCGCCGCGACCCGATGTCCGCAGCGTCGGCCGTCCCTCGACGAGCAGTGAGAAACTCACCCCCGGACGGGCCAGTGCGTACTGGGTGACGACGTCGGCGAGGCGCCCGTTCTCGGTGGCCGTGGACTTCAGAAATTTACGCCGCGCCGGTACCCGCCGGAAGAGGCCCCGCACCGTGACCGTGGTGCCGCGGGGACGGGCCCGGCTCTCCTGCCTGGCAATGCGGCCGTTCTCCAGGAAGAGGTAGCTGCCGCCCGCCTCGTCTTCGGCCCGGGTGAGGACCTCCACGTCGGCTACGGCCGCGATGCTCGGCAGCGCCTCGCCGCGAAAACCGAGGCTCCCGATGGCGAAGAGGTCACCGGCGCCGGTGATCTTGCTGGTGGCATGGCGCTCGAAGGCGGTGGCCAACTCGGCGGCGGGGATGCCGGTGCCGTCGTCGGTCACCCGGATGACCTCGGTGCCGCCGCCCTTGACCTCGACGCTGATGCGATCTGCCCCGGCGTCGAGCGCGTTCTCCACCAGTTCCTTCACCACCGAGGCCGGCCGCTCGATGACCTCTCCCGCCGCTATCTGAGCAATGGTCCTGTCATCGAGGACCCGTATCCGCTGTGCTTCAGCCATGCCCCATTTTACACGGTTTCGTGTAACCCGTCAAGCGTTTTCTCCAGTGTAGCGGTTTCCGAAATGCCCGTCAAAAATCGTCGTCATTGCGAGGAACGAAGTGCCGAAGCAATCCGGGCACCTCCTCCTTTTATACATGGAAGTCAGGAGGGTTTTCACCCTCCGTCATTGGTACAAGTCTTGCCGGTCCTGAGCGCCATCGATATGTTGACAGCGATATACCGTTTGCAGTAGTATAAACCGGTTTCTCCGGAGCCGTTCTCCCTACCTCCCGTTCCAGGGACACGGGCAACGGCCGGTATCCGCCTGAGGCGGATCGACGGTACGGCTGGAAACGGCCGTGCCTCCCGGGTGGAAAAGAGGAACGAATGCTCCAAGTCCGAAGCCGATCGGCACACCCCGCCCCGCTGCGGCTCATTGCCGCGTTTTCATCGTCTTCCCCTGTACGGGTCCCATTGCCTTCCTTTCCGGAGAGACACTTCCGCCGGAAAGGAGCGGACACCATGAGCACCTGACAGCTCTCTCAAGGTTCTCTATGAGCGACCCGTTCCTTCAGCAAAGGAGACATCCGACCATGAAACGACTATTGACCAGCCTGGCGGTCTTTCTCATCGTCCTGTCATTCACCGTTGCGGTGGCGGGCTGCCGTGAGACCGGCGTGGCCGTTACCAGCCCCGCGGCGGCCCCGGCCGTCGAGCTCCAGGTATCGGCGGCGGCCAGCATGACCGACGCGCTCCGGGCCGTCAACGAGGCCTACATGAAGTTCCACACCAACGTCACCGTTACCGCCAACTTCGCCTCTTCCGGCACGCTCCAGAAACAGATCGAGCAGGGCGCTCCGGCGGACGTTTTCATCTCCGCCGCCCCCTCGCAGATGAACGCCCTCCAGGGCGAGGGCCTCATTCTCGACACCACCCGCCGTGACCTCCTCAACAACCCGGTCGTCCTCATCGTGCCCTCCAACAGCACTTTGGACCTGACCGATTTCAGCGACCTGACGAGCGACCGGGTGAAGCAAATCGCCATCGGCGACTGGCAGTCCGTCCCCGCCGGCACCTACGGCAAGGAGGGCTCCATGGAGGGGCTGCTCGGCTACACCCACCTCAAGATGGTGTGCCTAAAATATGGTGAAAGTTGAAGACCCGGACCGGAAGGAAGGGTTGGGGCAGGTGGCTTTTTCCTCTCCCGGAGGGCGCACGTAGACACGGGAGCGGAAATTTTTACAATCAACGATTTTTACAAAGCGTGTCCTTTTTCCAGCTACGGAGCGGGCAGGACTGCCCCGGTCACCATCCGGGCGGCCCGGTTCAGCTTTGAAATCGCGAGTTTTTCAGG
>CAZOMF010000153.1:0-6032 GCA_964580635.1 uncultured Dehalococcoidaceae bacterium | reverse complement strand
AGGCCAAGCCGACCGGCGCCAAGGGCCAGTACGTGAAGAGCGCCTTCATCACCTCTTCGATGGGCCCCGGCGTGAAGCTCGACCTCAACCAGACGCTCTCCCTGAGCGCGAGCTAACCACCGGAATACCAACGAAACCAAAGAGGGGCGTTAACGCCCCTCTTTTTGTGTGTCTCATTTAAAGGCTATCCGGAGCGGCGCTTGCCCGCCGGCGGCTGGTTGCACAGCTCTGCGATGAGCTCCGTCTGCATCTCCTGTATCTCCAGCAGCCGCTGCCACTGGGTCATCAGCAGGTGGTCCATCTTCTCATGGAGCTGGCGTATTTCCAGCTCCGCCTTGAGGTTCACCCGGTAGTCGTACTCGGACCGCAGGCGGTCCTTGGCTTCCTGCCGGTTCTGGCTCATCATGATGACGGGCGCCTGTATGGCCGCAATGCAGGAGAGCACCAAATTGAGCAATATAAAGGGGTACGGGTCGAAGGGCCGGCTCACCAGCACGAGGGTGTTCCCGGCAATCCACAGCGCCAGGACCACCATGAAGATGATGATGAAACGCCAGCTCCCGGCGGCGGTGGCCAGGCCGTCCGCCATGCGCTCGCCGAAGCTCAACTTGCGGTCGAACTCCTCGTTGACGTTGCGGGAGAGCACCTCGTGTTCCTGCAGGCTTTTCATCACTTCCTGCTCGAGGGTGGTGAGCTCGCCCTTGCCCTTGACCATGACATCGGATACGTACTGCTCGCGGAACCGGTTGAGGTCGGCGAGACAGATGTAGCCCTCCGACGACCAGTCCGGGTAGTCCTTCCGTATCAGCTCCACGAGCGGCTCCCGGACGACCGCCGCCGGGCGGACCTCGCTCAGTTTTTTCTGTTTGCCGCAAATCTGGCAGCGCACGGTTTCTACCGGTCTTCTCGCCATGGCGCACTACCTCCGTTTTTCAGGGACGCCGCCGCGTATATCCTGATGATAGATTAAACGCCGGAAAGGTACAACGGGCGCTGTCGCCGGCTGTTTACACGGGTTCGTTACCTGTGCTAAAATATTTCTGTAAACTGAATACGGCGTCCCGAGACAGCCGGCGCCCCGAATGATCGGGGCTTAATGAATGCCCGCCGAGGATGTGACCGAACGGAAACATGAACGTCCTTGTGCTGCGCACCGGGACGTTTCTTATTGGATGAAGTGGGGCGGACGGCGATAACAAGGAGGAACGGCATGCCGACGGAGAAAAAAGAGAAGCAGGTCGAAGAGCTTCAGGATACGTTCAGCCGCGCCCGGGTGGGCGTGCTGACGGACTACCGCGGGCTGACCATGGCCGAGATGAGCGTGCTGCGGCGCAAGCTGCGGGAAGCGAACATCGAGTACAAGGTCGTCAAGAACTCGCTGGCACAGATCGCCGCGAAGAACGCCGGCAAGGAAGCGCTGACGGACAAGTTCGTCGGGCCGGTGGCGGTGGCGTTCGGTTTCGGGGAGCCCCCGGAAACGGCCAAGGCCGTCGTCGATTACATCAAGGCGAACAAGTCCATCCTGGCGGTGAAGGCCGGGTTCTTCGGGGACACGGTCCTCGAGGCGGCCGGCGTGGAGCAGCTGGCGAAGCTGCCCCCGAAAGAGGTGCTCATCGCCCAGGTGCTCGGCGGCCTGCAGGCGCCGCTCTACGGGCTGGTGAGCGTGCTGGCCGGGCCGGTGCGCGGCCTGCAAACGGTATTACAGGGACGAATGAAACAACTGGAGGAAGCATAACATGGCTGAGAATCTCGACACCATCATCGAATCTATCAAGAAACTGTCCGTGATGGAGCTGGCCGACCTGGTCCACGCCCTCGAAGAAGAGTTCGGCGTGAGCGCGGCGGCCCCGGTCGCGGTGGCGGCGGCCCCGGCGGCCGGCGGCGCGGCGGAGGAAGCCGAGGAGAAGACGGAGTTCACCGTCGTCCTGACGGACTTCGGCGCCAACAAGATCAACGTGATCAAGGCCGTCCGCGAGCTGACCTCGCTGGGTCTGAAGGAGTCCAAGGACCTGGTGGAAGGCGCTCCCAAGCCGGTGAAGGAGAACATCTCCAAGGACGAGGCCGCGGCGGCCAAGTCCAAGCTGGAAGCGGCCGGCGCTACCGTCGAAGTACAGTAGCACCTGCGCATAAAACGGGCGGGCGGGAGTTCCCGCCCGCCCGTTTGAAAAATACCCCGGGTTGCCCTATAGTAGACGTAAGCCTCGACGCGGGAGACGGACGGCTATGCATGAAGGTGACTGGGTCATCCTCGCTGTTATCGGCGGGGTTTTTGTTTTCCTCGGGATCGTCGCCCTGCTCTGGGGGCGCTACGAGGAGAAGAAGATATTCGACCACCTGGCGGAGCAGCACGACCTCCGCGAGTTCACCATGAAGCACGTGGAGAGCCCTCAGCCGGGCGCCCTCAAGATAGGCGGCTGGCTCGGCATCGCGCTCGGCGTGGTGCTCGGCATCGTGGCGCTCGTCGTCGGGCTGGCCGGCTGACCGATCCTTTTCCGGATACTACCATTCCACTACCCGTCAGGAGGTTCGCTCATGGGCTACTCTGTTTTCACCGGAACGATGGTCGATATGCCGTGGCCGCAGATCGAGGCGGCGGCCGGACGCGGCGCGGCGGTGCTGCTGCCGGTGGGCATTATCGAGGAACACGGCCCCCACCTGGGGCTCGGCGTGGACACCTACTCCGCCTACCTGGTGGCGGTGCAGACGAAGCAGGCGCTGGCGGAGCGCGGCGTCGAGGCGCTGGTGGCGCCGCCGCAGTACTGGGGCATCAGCCCGGCGACCGGCATCTTCGGCGGGACGTTCACGGTGCGGCCGGAGACCATGAAGGCCCTCATCATTGACATCATCGCCGACCTGGCGGGCTGGGGTTTCACGAAGGTCTTCACGGTCAACTGGCACGCCGACCTGCTCCACGTGAGGACGCTCTACGAGGCGGTCGTGGAAGCTCGGCGGACGAGCGGCGCTGACGTACGTTTCATCGCGTCCGGGTTCGACCTGCGGCGTCTGCGACTGGCGGGCGACGAGGAGGCGGTTCTCGTGCAGCAGAACGCGCCTGGCATCGACGTGGGGACGGGGCCGTACCTGGATGTCCACGCCGGCAGCATGGAGACGGCGGTGATGATGCGGTTCTTCCCGGACGGGCTGGACCCCGATTACATCCGGGGCCTGGAGGCGACGAAGCTGACCGGGGAGGACCTGCGCGACCTCGGCACGAGCGAGGAGCTGACCCGGGCCCTCATCCCGGACGGGTACTTCGGGGACCCGGCGGCCTATGATACGGCCAAGGCAGAGGAGTACGTGCGGGCGGTGGTCGCGAGCTATGCCGATACGATAGGCGGATACCTGGGCAGGCCGTAGCAACCTGCCGTCCTCTGTTGCCCCGATGTACCTTTGTTCTGTCATTCCGGCCCGGTATCTATCACCGTTCCCCGTGTGTCATGCTGAGCGGAGCGAAGCATCTCGTTTTCCCTCTCCGTACGCTCTATGCGGTGTCGGTCTAGCGCACCTATGTATCGTCTCCCTTTGTATAAGGAGACCGGAAGGGTTTCACCTAAGTCTCGTCATTCCGGCGCAGGCCGGAATCTATCTTTCTTTACCTGAAAAAACGCGACAAAATTTCCTTGACAATAGAACAAATGTACTGCATAATCAAGGTGGGGTACAAAACGCTTCCGCGCGGGGGTGCAGTGCGCCTGAAAAACTCGCGATTTCAAAGCAGAACCGGGCCGCCCGGATGGTGACCGGGGCAGTCCGCCCGCTCCATAGCTGCAAAAGGACAGCTTATCGAAACGTTCATCCGAATTCAGGTGTATAATTGATTACAGGTTACTCTGAAACCTGGCAAGACAAAATGAACAAGAAATTCTTAGTCTTGGGCGGTATCCTTTTAATCGGAGCAGTGATATTGACTTCATGCTCGACGACAGTAACCACGACGCAGATCATCTCGACGACCACTGTGACCGTTCCCGCGACAACGTACACCCAGACGGTAAACCAGGCGGATGCTAAGAGTTTCATAGCCGGCATCGAAAAAGCGTACTCGCAAGGAGCTAACGGACAAGGAGGAGCCGTACCCGGGCTGATCGGCATTTCCGAACCGGAGTTCTCAAGTTTAAAGATACAAAATGATTCAGTAATTTCGATGAACGGTACCTCCTATAACTACGTGGCGATGCGTCCTTTTACGAGTACTTCATGGGATCTGCCGGCTGAGGTCACGCTGAACAACTATCAGATCGATTTTGCCGTACCGGACGTACTCACGACGGGCGGAAGACCAATATCCGTGCAGATTTTCAATCACGGTACTACCGGGATTGCGTTCGGCACGACTTTTATTTACTACTACATTCCCGTTGTCGTTACCACCAGACCACTGTATGTTGAAATGCGTACCTTGGGAGACTTGAAATTTTTATTCATGTACTATTATCCTTCCTCATCAGGTCAGATCGAAGACGATATGTGGTTCATACTTCAACCGGACAATTAGTCTTTTTTTGCCGGTCAACGTCCGCTGTCGGTGTCATACTGTACCCATCGTACCCCTCGCCATTGTCAATCCCCTCCTCTATCCCGTAAGATAGAAACAGTATGCCCTCCCAGCAGCCGCCGCAGGCGGCGGACACCATCACCTTCCTCGGCACGGCCGGCGCCCGGTTCATGGTCAGCCGGCAGCTGGCCGCATCCGGCGGCCTCTGGCTCGATCTCCACGGCACCCGCCTGCTGCTCGATCCCGGCCCCGGCAGCCTCGTCCGGACGGCGCAGCTCAAGATGGACCCGGAGACCCTCGACGCCATCGTCCTCTCCCACCGCCACCTGGACCACTCCACGGACGTCAACGTGATGATAGAGGCCATGACCCGGGGCGGCCACCGCCGCCGCGGCAGGGTCTACGCCCCTTCGGACTGCCTGAACGAGGAGCCGGTCGTCTTCAGCTACCTCCGCACCTGGGTCGACGAGGTGGTCGTCCTCCGCGAGGGCGGCGGCTACGACCTGGGGGACATTTCCTTCAGCACGCCCGTCCGCCACGTCCACTCGGCGGAGACGTACGGCCTCACCTTCCGGACGCCGCGGACCACCTTCTCCTACATCGCCGACACGGCCTACTTCGACGGCCTGGGCGTCTACGCCGGGCAGGACCTGCTTATCGTCAACATGGTCTTCGTCCGGCCCATCCCCGGGGTGGCCCACCTGGCCGTCGCGGACGTCGGTCGGCTGCTCGGCGAGCTCAAGCCGCGGGCGGCGCTCCTCAACCACTACGGGATGCCCGTCTGGGAAGCCGGGCCGGAGCGCCTCGCCGGAGAGATAGCCGAGGCGAGCGGCGTGCGCACCATCGCGGCCCGGGACGGCATGGTATTCGACGTCGCCGCCCTCGACGAAATCGTCCCGGGGGAAGCCTGATCATGGACTACGAACGGTTCGAGGACCTCGTCACCAAAGCCATTGAAAGCCTGCCGGAAGAGTTCCGGGAGCGCATGGAGAACGTGGACATCATCATCATGGACAAGCCCACGCCGGGGCAGGCACGGAGCCTCCGCGGGCGGCCCGGCGAGATCCTCCTCGGCCTCTACGAGGGCGTCCCCCTCACCCAGCGCGGTGACCACTACGATATCGTCATGCCGGACAAGATCAGCATTTTCCAGAAGAACATCGAGCGGGTCTGCCGCAACGACGACGAGATCGTCACCGAGGTGCGCAAGGTGGTCATCCACGAGATAGCCCACCACTTCGGCATCAGCGACGCCCGCCTCGACGAGCTCGGCTGGGGCTGACGCCGCCGGGACCGGTACTAACGTACGGGTTACCTGTTTCCCACGCCGCCGGTAACATTTCCACGCTTCAATCGTTATATACTGCAACCGACCGTCTCACAGGAGGACGATCATGAAACGGAACTTAATCAGAATCGGACTGGTCGGGTGCGTGCTGCTCGGTCTGTTTCTCACCGGCGGCGCGACGCTCGCCCAGGACCAGCCCCCGCTGCCCGCCCCGGGCATCCTCCCCGACAGCCCCTGGTACCTCTTCGA
>CAZOMF010000152.1:0-6091 GCA_964580635.1 uncultured Dehalococcoidaceae bacterium | reverse complement strand
ACCACCGCCGCCGTCTGCCGCGGTATCCTGGCGGAGGGTAAGGAGTTCTGCACGCTCTTCGCCGACCGTGACAACCCGGCTTCCAACGCCGCCTACCTCAAGGTGGGGTTCACCATCATCGGCGATTCCGTCACCTATACGTTTAAAAAGAATGGATAGTCCGGACTAACCTCCGGCGGCGGGCCGCGTTCTATCCCGTGAAAGGGTGAGAGGCGAACATGATGCGACACGGCAAGTATCTTACGAGCTTATTCATCCTGGCGGTGATGCTGCTGGTGGGCGGCTGCAATATCGTGACCGGAGGGACCACCGCCGCCGGCGAAGGCTTCGCCATCTACCTCACCCGCGACGACGTTCCCGTTTCGCGGATGGAGGCCCTCAGCCACGTGGCCATCGCGGACACCCCCGTTATCGGGCCGGACGATATCCTCGTCTATAACTGGCGTCTGCACGATATCGCCCTTACCCCGGAGGCCTACGAGCGGATATACGCCATGCGCCCGCCGACGAACGGCACCTCCTTCGTCGTCTGCGTGGACCGCCAGCCCGTGTACTGGGGCGCCTTCTGGCCGATGTACTCGTCCCAGTCCTTCGACGGCGTCGTTATCCCGGTCTGTCCGCCGATCTCGGTCTACAACAGCGGCATCAGTATCCAGCCCGGTTACCCCGGTTCCATGGCGGGAACGTCGCAGGACGACCCGCGTGACGCCCCGGACGTGAAAGCCGCGCTGCAGGCCGCCGGCAAGCTGAAACTCTAGCGCCTCCCGTGGTAAGATAGGCCGGACAAACCACCACGAACGACGGGAGGTTCCCATGGACCTGAAACTCACCGGAAAGATTGCCTTCGTCACCGGGACGGGCAGCCAGATCGGCTTCGGGAAGGGCATCGCCGAGATGCTGGCCAGGGAAGGCTGCGACGTTGTCTGCGCGGACATCGACCTGCCCGGCGCCGAGCAGACCGCCGCCGCCGTGGCCAAGCTGGGGCGGAAGTCCCTCGCGCTCCGGGTTGACATCACCGACCGCGCCTCGGTGGACGCGGCCGCCAAACAGGCGCTGGCTGCCTTCGACCACGTGGACATCCTCGTCAACTGCGCCGGCCGGGCGAGCGGGATACGGCCGTTCGCGGAGACGCCGCCGGAACTCTGGGACATCGATATCAACATCAACCTGCGCGGCACCATGAACATGACCCAGGCGCTGCTGCCGCACATGCTCTCGCGGCACTACGGGAAGATCGTCAATTTCTCGACCCACGCCGCGCACCAGCCGGGCGGCCTGGCCGGGGCGGCCGTGTACATCGCCGCCAAGTCCGGCACGGTCATGTTCAGCAAGACGCTCTCCAGCGAGGTCGGCAAGGAGGGCATCAACATCAACATCATCGCTCCCGGGCCGGGCGCGACCAATTTCCACCGGGTGGCTGTCAACGGCAGCGACCCGGGCATGGCGAAGCTGGTGGACGACCTGGCGACGGCCGGCAAGACGACCACGCCGGAGGACATCGCCAACGCGGTGGCCTTTCTCGTATCGGACGCGTCCTCCAAGTGGCTCGGGCAGGTCATCGAGGTAGCCGGCCCGCTACGCTGAACCTGGTTTTCCGTAAAAATACGTGGGGTGCTTCCGGCCATTCCCGGAGCACCCCACGGGTTGGAGCCAAGAAAAGACCGGCGTAAAAACCCAGCCCGAGCGCGGCCGCCGGGCGGGCGGGGCCAACCGATGTGTAGAGGCCCATGGTATCGAACGGCGCCTGGACGGCCTGATCGTACATGAAGCTCCAGATGAGCATCGGGCTCTTGAGGGGCGCGACCAGCGTGAGGAAGCGGGTCACGAACGCCGCCTGCTCCTCGTCACTGCTCTCCCAGCCGGCCGGGGACGCCGCGGCGTGCCAGCCTATCTCCGTGAAGATGACCGGCTTGTCCACGTGGCCGGCGATGCTGGTATAGTAGTCATCCGGAATCTCCGACGGATCCTTGAAGACGAGGTCCGGGTAGGTGGTGAAGGCGACGAGGTCCGCGTTGAACCGGTCGATGAGGTCCCATTCGGCGCTGGACGGGTCCGGCGGGTCGTTCTGCCAGAGGGTGTAGCCCTTCATCTTTTCCAGCTGGAAGCAGGTGAAGACCTTCGTGTCCGGCGAGACGGCCTTGATGGCCGGGACGGCCTCGTTAAAAAGGGAGACGAAGGCTTCGAAATCGTCCGGGTGCTTTTCGTAGAGGGTGTTCATCTCGATACCGATGCCCAGGTAGGCCGGCTTCCACATGGAGGCGTAGTTGGCGACGCTGCTCAGGAACAGCTGCCGATTACCGGCGTCGAGAGGGCGCACGAGGTCGCCGTCATGGTGGAAGGAGAGCTCCGTGAGCGGCAGGAAGCCGTACTCCTTACCGAGCGTGGCGATGACGGTGGGCCCGCCGTCATCCGGGCGTGTCAGCTCCAGCCAGTCACCCGCCCAGGTGACGACGTCGAGCGACGCCGCGGCCTTCTTCACGAAGGAGCTGAAATCGAGCGCGTTCATGCTCTTCGGCGAGAGACTAACGCCCCGCAGCGACTGTCCCGGCGCGGGCGTCGTGGATGTCGCGGCGGTGGTCGCGACGCTGGTCGTCTCCGGGGTTGTGGCAGACGGTGTTATCGCCGCCGAGGCGCAGCCGGAAAGCACCATGATCGCCGGCAGCAGAACGATGAGCAGTTTACGCATGAAGACCGGGGAGGCGGTCACATGAACCGCTCGAACCGCTCCTTCTTGGCCTTGCAGATGGGGCAGACGCCGGGCGGGGTCTCCCGCGCGCAGAGATAGCCGCAGACACGGCAGCGCCAGACAGGTTGGGAGAGCCTGGTAATGTTGACCGGTTTCGCGGCGGTCGGCTTGTGCTTCGCGCGCTCTTCGCTGGAAGGGCGGCGCTCCGGGATGGAGCCTATCTCCTTCTTGCCGTCCTTGACGTCCTGGGAGACATAGAGACTGCAGTAGCAGGCGCCGTACTCCTCGACGTCCGGGTCGCGGTAATCGCACGGGCAGACGATGTCCAGGTCGTCCCCGGCGTCGCCGGAGGCGAGCCGGCAGGGGCAGCTCCGGTAGCCGTAGCGGCTTTCGTTGACGATGAGCCCGTCCACGAGCGCCTTGGTGGTATCCATGTCCGGGTTGAGATGGTAGCCGCTCGCCTCGGCTTCCTTGTCGAGCTGGGCGGTGAGGCGGTCGACGTCCTCCGGAGTTTCGGGTGTGGGGTTGGTCATGCCAGGGCCTCCCGCAGTTCTTTTTCCCTGAAGCCGACGACGACCTTGTCGCCGTCGATGACGACGGTCGGGAAATTGCCGGCCTTGTTGTAATTGCCTACCTCGGCCAGGGCGGCGCTCTGCTCATCCCGCGGCACGAGGTCGACGTAGGCGTAGTCGTACGCTACCCCGAGCTCATTGAGGAGCTCTTTCGTCTTGCGGCACCAGACGCAGGTGCTCAGGGCATAGAGCATCACGGTGTGACCGCCTTTGCCGTCGACATGCTCGGTCTTCAAAATAGAACCTCCCCGGCGGGCAAAACGTCCGCTCCTTTTCATTGTAGCACAGGGGTCGGCCGTCGTTCAGGCGCCGAGGCGGAGGAGCTTCGCCGCGTTGCCGCCGAGGATCTTGCCGGTGATCTCCGGGGACAGGTCCATGGCGCGGACGCCGGTCAGGTTATCGCGGACGTAGGCCTCGCCGGACTCGGTGCCGAAGGGGTAGTCCGTCCCGAAAACGAGCCGGTCTTCCCCGAAGAAGGCGTAGCCGCAGGGATAGGCGGCCTTCGTCCCGTCCACGGCGGTATCCCCGTAGAAGTTGCCCCAGTACTCGGAGATGTGGCGCGGCAGCCTGTCCTTGAGGTGGCGCTCGAAGGTGGAGTAGATGCGTTCCTCGAAGTAGGGCAGCAGCGCCCCCATGTGGTGGACGACCACCTTGAGGCCCGGAAACTCGTCGATGACGCCGCCCATGATGAGCCGCCAGACGGCCTGGGTGGAATCGAACGGCCAGCCGAAGATGTGCATCATGCGCCAGCCCTCGTCCATGTCCACGAGGTGGTAATCGCCCCAGTGGGCCGGGTGCATGAGCAGGGGAAGGTCGTGCTCGACGAGCTTCTTGTAGAAAGGCCGGAAGGCCGGATCGTCGAGGCCGCGGTCCTCCTGGTTGGTGTTGACGGTAATGCCGCGGCAGTCGAGCTCGTTGACACAGCGGTCGAGCTCGCGGAGGGCCTCGTCCATGTCGAGTAAAGAGACCATGCCGATGTTGACGAAGCGGTCCGGGTAGGCCTTGCAGAGGATGTCGTTATCATCGTTGGAGGCGCGGCAGACGGCGGCGGCATCTATCGGGCTCAGTCCCATGAGCACCGGGGCCGTCTGGCTGACGGCCTGGACATCGATGCCGTACTTATCCATCAGGGCGAGGCGTACCTGCGGGTCCGCGTTCTGGGGCGGATACCGGTAGTGCCGTGCGTAGACGCCACCGGCGATCATCTCGCTGACGCGGGCCGATATGTGGTGGGCGAAGATATCAATAATCATGAGAACGGCTCCTTGCCGCCGCGGCGCGGGCTAGCCACCGGGATACTTCCTGATGCCCTCGCCGACCGGGTGGGTGACGTTGAGGAACATCTGCTTCTTCATGTTGCGGATGACGAGCGGCCCCTGCTCCACGTCGGGCGGGATGTAGGCGCCGAAGGTCTTGTCGAGGACGTGCTTCTCGCCGCCGATGTAAAGCTCTGCTTCCGCATCCAGGCCGGTGAGGTCGTCGTAGTTCATGGTGGTGAGAGTGATCATAGTACCGTGGGGCAGCGTGTGGGCCTCCATGAGCTGCTCTTCGGCTTTGGCGGGGCCGGGCATGAGGAACATGGCGTCGCAGCCGAACTCGCAGTCCGGGATGACCTTGTCGTCCATGTAGGCCATCGGCCGGATGAACTCGCCGTCCCAGGGACGCATGTAGGCGGGCCGCGCGACGCTCCCCGGCTGCTGCTGCCCCGCCAGGATGAAGTATTTCAGGGTCTCCTGGGTCTTGAGCTTGGGCTGGCCGGGTACGGGGAGGTCTTCGTGACTGGCGGCCTCGGCGTCGTGGCCCTCGGTACCGCGGAGATAAGCGCCCGGGCCGGCGGTCCAGTGGCTGACCGGCTTGGAGGCCGGTTTGCCGCCGGGCCGGCGGGTGGGCATGTGGACCATATTGGCCGGGATATAGCCGACCCAGCTTGTGGGGAGGGCCACCTCTTCGTCGCCCATGATCATGCCCCAGTTGGCGTTATCGTCCGGGTCGTCCGGGTCCGCGCCGAACCAGGAGAGAAGCTCCGGGAAATCGTGGCCGTGGGGGAACATGGGGGCCAGATTGGTGGTGTTTTCGCGGAGCCACTCCTGGGTGGCCTGACCGGGGTAGTCCGACGGCCAGATCCAGGTCAGCTCGCCGTAGTAGGCGCCGGGGATGATGTCCTCGTCGAGCCAGAGCAGGTGCTCCATGCTCCAGCGAAGGCCGATATCGGCCATGTGGTCACGTTCGTCCGGGGAAGGCCCGGGAAGGCGGTCCCGCTTGTAAAGGGTGGTGCAGATATAGTTATCGTATTTGCCCATCGACGCAGCATCCTTTCGGCGTTTTCCCCACAGTATAGAAGAACGTACGTGAAAATGCCAGAAGCGGGAGTGAGCGCAAAACGAGCCGACGACCTTTATTCAGTGGGGTTCTCAGGTATTGCCGTGGAAATTGACAGACATCCGCAAAAACGCTAGACTCCCTTCGAACGTGACGGAAAATCGCGGAAATCCGCAGCGAGAGGGGGAAACATTCATGGACGTTTCAGATGCGATCTTGAATAGAGCGAGCATACGCAGGATCAAACCCGACCCGGTGGAAAAAGAAAAGCTGGAGAAGGTGCTGGAGGCGGCCCATCGGGCGCCGTCATGGGGCAACACGCAGCCGTGGCGTTTTATCGTCGTCCAGGACAAGGCGCGGAGAGAAGCGGTCGCCGCGGCCGGTGGACAGCCGCAGATTGCCGGCGCGCCGGTCATCATCGTCTGCTGCGCCACCACCGATGATTTTACCAAGAAAGGGCATGGAGCGGCGCTGGAGAGCCTGATACCCGTTGGGGCGATGACGGAAGAGTTGA
>CAZOMF010000151.1:0-6097 GCA_964580635.1 uncultured Dehalococcoidaceae bacterium | reverse complement strand
TAGAGGTTATCCACGCTCCCCTTGCCGAAGGTTTGCTCTCCCGCGATGGTCGCCCGCCCGTGGTCTTGGAGCGCCCCGCTGAGTACCTCGGCGCCGCTCGCGCTGGCGTGGTTCACCAGCACCACCATCGGCAGCGACGTCGTGTCGTCGAATGTCTCCGCCTCGTACTGTGCGATCGTCCCGATCTTGCTCTGCACCTCGACGATGAGCCCGTCGGTGATGAAGCGGCTCGCTACGTCGACCACGGCGCTGAGCAGCCCGCCCGGGTTGTTCCGCAGGTCCAGCACAATGCCCTTGGCGTTGGGATGGTCGTTGATCTGCTGTATGTACGGCGTCAGCTCGTTCGACGTGGTGGTGGTGAACTGCACGATGGTGAGCACGGCGATGTCACCCTGCCACTCCAGCAGCACGCTCGGCACTTCCAGCTTCGCTCGGACGATGGTGGCCGTGACCGGCTCGGTCGCTCCTTCATGGAGGACCGTTACATTGACGCTCGTGCCTTCCGGCCCGCGGATGAGTGAGGTCGCCTCCTCCAGGGTCAGGCCGCTTACGCTCTGGCCGTCCACCGCCGTGATGGTATCGCCCGCCTGGAGCCCGGCCCCCTCCGCCGGTGAGCCGGGGATGAGCGAAGTGATGGTGATGTTGCCGGACAGGAGGCTCACGTAGGCGCCGATGCCTTCGTAGTTGCCCTGGAGACTCGACGAAAAGCGCTCGTAATCGGCCTTGTCCAGGTAGGTCGAGTACGGGTCGTTCAGGGCGTTGAGGATGCCCTCGATGGCCTGCGTGCTCATGTTGTCGGTGTTGATGGCCGAGGGGTCGACGTACTCGCTGGTGATGTCGTTCCAGACTTCGGCGACCTTATCGAGATCGGCCGGATAGGAGAACGGCACCTGCGCCCGCACGAAGTAGCCCGCGCCGAATGATATGACCACGACGATGATGATCGCAATGGCAATAAAAAGTCTGGTGGTATTGGACATGAGGCTCACCCCGTAGCGTCCGGAGGAGACGTTTCTTTACCATCATACCACAAACAGGCTGGGCTCGACCTGCCCGCTCGAGGACGCGTCCGGCGGCTACTCCACCGAGATGAGGTAGTCGTAGTTGGGCTGCCCGCCGTTCACCACCCCCACTTCGAGGTTCGGGTAGTGTTCCTTTATCTCGTTCCCGAGCGCTTCCGCGGCCTTCGTGGGGGTGCGGTTCCCGTAGTAGAGGGTCAGGATTTCGGCGCCGCTCGTGTCGAGTGTCCCCAGCAGCTTGTGGGCGACCTCATCGCAGGTTTCCCCGGAGACGACCAGCTTGTTGTCCGCCAGCCCGATGCAGGCCCCCGCCGCGATGTCGAGCCCGTTGGTTTTGGTGGCGCGCGTCGCCCGCGTGATCTCCAGCGTCCGCACCGTTTTAATGGCTTCCGTCATCTCGCGGACGTTCGTCTCGTAGTCGGCCTCCGGCAGGAAGGCGATGAGCGCCGCGATGCCCTGGGGCACCGTCTCGGTCGGTACCACCCGCACCGTCTTCTTGGTCAGCGGCGGGCAGAGCAGCGCCGTCGGCAGCACGTTCTTGTTGTTCGGCAGTAAAATGATCTTGTCGGACGGCACTTCCTCGATGGTCCGCAGCAGGTCCATGGTGGAAGGGTTCATCGTCTGGCCGCCGGGCACCACGGCCGCCGCCCCGAGGTCGGAGAACACGGACACCAGCCCGTCCCCGTTCACCACGGCGATGACCGCCACGCCGAGCTGTACCGTTCGCTCCCGGTGCAGCACGAGGAACTCGATGTGCTGCTCGTCCATGTCGTTGATGTCGATGTCCACCGGTTTCCCGTAGGCCTCCGCCGCCGCGAGCACCGCCTGCGGTTCGAGGGCGTGGACGTGGACGCGTACGGCCGTGCCGTCGCCCACCACCATCAGGGACTTGCCCATCCCTTCCAGCTTTCCCTTCAGCCCGTCCATGTCGATGCCCTTCCCCTTGAGCATGAACTGGGTGCAGTAGCCGTAGGAGTCGTCCTGGTCCGGCGCCGGGGCGTTCTCCACCGCCGGTGCGATGCCGCTGGAGAGGAGTTCCGGCGTGCGGTGGCCCGTGTCGTGCCGCAGGTGGAGCCAGGCCCCTTCGAGCAGCGTGAACAGCCCGTGCCCTCCCGCGTCGACCACGCCCGCTTCCTTCAGCACGTCGAGCAGCTCCGGGGTCTTCCTGACCGCCTCCCGGGCGGCATTGACCGCCGCTTCCAGCGCGGCGATGGGCGCGGCGCCCTCACGTCCGGCGGCCTGCTCCGCGGCCTCGGCGGCCTCCCGGATGACCGTGAGGATCGTCCCTTCCACCGGCTTGCTGAGCGCCTGGTAGGCGATTGTTGCCGCCTCGCTGAGGGCCGTTGCCAGGGTCCCCGCGTCGAGCGTCGCCCGGTCCTTGGAACCTTCCGCAAGCCCCCGCCATATCTGGGAGAGGATGACGCCGCTGTTGCCCCGCGCCCCCATGAGCGCCCCCTTGGCGAGCGCCGCCGCCACCGCGTCCGCCCCGGCCGTATCGTCCAGCTTGCCGGCTTCGGCCAGGCTGGCGCGCATCGTCAGCAGCATGTTGGTGCCGCAGTCGCCGTCCGGTACCGGGTACACGTTGAGCGCGTTGATGTCCGGCACGATCTTCTCCAGCCAGCCGGTGCCGGCCGCGAGCATCGCCCGGAGGTCCTTGCCGCTCAGTGTCGTCGGTTGTGTCATGCGTGCTCCGTCAGGCGTAGAAAGAGACCGCCAGCACCGGACCGGTGTGGCCGGACATCACCGGCGTGTAGGGCGTGAAGTACGTCTCCGCGCAGTTGAAACGCTTGGTGACCGTCTCCTTCAGGGCCTCTCCGGCCTCCCGGTTGTCGGTGTAGTGGACGTAGACCTTGATGCTTTGCCCCTCCGGGAACTGCTCCTGCATCAGGTCAAGCGCCCTCGCGACGGCCTTCTCTTTGCCCCGCGCCCGCCCCAGGTTCTCCACCTCGCCGGTCTCCCCCAGCATCCCGATGATGGGCTTCACCTGGAACAGCTCGCCCATGTAGGCCGTCTTGGGCGCCCGGCCGCTCTTGATGAGATATTTCAGGGTTTCCATCACCGTCACGAACTTGACGTGCTTCCGCGTCTCCTCCGCCACGGCCACTATCTCCGCCGGGCTCTTGCCCGCCGCGGCGGCCCTCGCCATCTCCTCGACCATGAAGGCCTCCGCGCCGGCGGCCGTCCGGCTGTCGAGCACGGTTATCTCGATGCCGGGATGGTCTTTTTTAAAGAGGTTGGCCGCTTGCACCGCTGTCTCGTTGATGGCGCTGAGCGCCTTGGAGACGAAGAGACAGACGATCTTGTCCGTCGTCGTGGCCATCTCCTCGAACAGGCCGGTGTACTCGCTGAGCGGCGGCGCCCCGGTGGTGAACTCCTTCATCCGGGGGAAGAGCTTCCAGAACTCGTCCGGAGTGAGGTCGATGCCGTCCCGGTAGGGTTTGCCGTCGATGTTGTAGGAGACCGGCAGGAGCTTGATGCCGTACTGGTCTACCTTGTCCGGGGGCAGGCAGGCGATGGTGTCCGTCAAAATACCGACGTTGGCCATGGCAACCTCCTGATGACTACTGTGGTGCGCTGTCTGGGAAAGTGATGTTCTTCTTGATCGCGGCCAGCTCACGCTGGAACGTGCCGACGAGGTCGATCTCCACCGCCCGTTTGGCCGTGCCGATGGTGCTCGCCACCTCCGGGGCCTTGCTCCGGCCGTGCGCCTTGCAGACGACGCCGTTGACGCCCCAGAGCGGCCCGCCGCCCACCGTGTCCGCCGGGACGGTGGCCCGTTTCAGATCGGCGATGACGCTGGCGACTTCGTGGTCCGGCAGGCTGTCCTTGAGTCGGCCGGCCAGCCAGTCCGCCGTTACCGTGCCGAGGCCCTCGCAGAACTTGGCCATCACGTTCCCGGTGAAGCCGTCACAGATGATGACGTTGGCCTTGCCGAGCGCTACGTCGGAACCTTCGATGAGACCGATGAAATTGAGTCCCGACTGCTGGAAGAGCGGGTAGGCCTCCTTGACCGCCTCGTTGCCCTTACCCTCTTCCTTGCCGTTGCTGAGGAGCGCCACCGTCGGGTTGGTGATGCCCATCCACGTCTTCGCGTAGACGGAGCCGATGATGCCGAAATCGAGCAGCTGGTCCGGGCGGCAGTCCACGCTCCCGCCGAGGTCGATGGTCAGCGTTTCCGGCGTGAACCCGAGGAAGGCCCCGCCGATGACCGGCCGGCTCAGCCCTTCGACCGTGCCGAGCACCATGAGCGCCGCCGTGATGACGCCGCCGGTCGGTCCGATGCCCACCGCCGCGTCCGCGTTGCCCGCCCGCACCTGCTTGACCGCCTGGAAGATGGAGGCCTTGCGCTTGGTGCGGATGGCCCAGCCGGCGTTCTCCCCCTCTTCGAGATACTCGTCGGTGTGGTCGATGGTGATGTCGAGGTCGCCGGTATCGTGTTTGGCCAGCTCGGCTTTTATGATGTCCTCCGGCCCGGAGAGGATGACGCCGACGCCGTGCTCCCGCGCCCCGAGCACCGCTCCCTTGACGATTTCCGCCGGAGCGTGGTCGCCGCCCATCGCGTCGATGGCTATCTTCATGCCTTCACCTCCGCCGCGGCCTCGCATAGGATGACCGGCTCGTTCTTCTGGTTGCGTACCTGGACGTCGCAGGTTACGCGGTTTCCCACGGCCTTCGTCACCGTGCCGGTCACCGTCACCGTGTCGCCCGGGTAGGCGGCCCTCTTGAACCGGGCCGTCAGGCGTCCCCCGCGCGTCCAGCTTTCCCTGAAAACGGCCGTCATCAGCTCGGAGACGTAGGCCAGCACGAGCATCCCGTGGGCCACCGTCCCCCCGAGCGCGGTCTTCTTCGCGAACGCCGGGTCGATGTGGATGGGGTTGCGGTCGCCGCTCGCCTCGGCGTACTCGTCGATGCGCTCCTGCACGATCCGCCGCGTGAGCGTCGGCAGGGCGTCGCCGGGTTTAAGTTCCTTCGGGTCTATCGTCATGACGTTCATTCCGCGGGCAGTACGAAACTCGTTTCGGCGGTCATCACCGGCAGGTCGCTCGGGTCGGCGACGTTGATGCCCACGTTCATCAGGTTGATTGTGCCGCGGTTGACACGGCGGGTGACCATGGCGCGGCTGATGAGGACCTCGCCGATACGGGCGGGGCGGTGGAAGGTGACCTCCTGGGAGACGTGGACGGTGCCGGCGGGCAGGTCCATCGCCTCGCCCATGGCGGCCATGGCCACGGCGGCCACCGCCATCGGCGGGACGGTGCCGGACGCCCCGGAGGGTTCCCCTTCGCCTCCGGTCGCCTTCAGGTAAGCGGTCGCCCGCGCGGCGTCGATGCTGATTTTAGCCGGCGGGAACGCGTAGCCGGGGACGAGGTCTTCGAGGTGGACGGGCTCGGTCGCCATGCGTTTCACTCCCGCGCCGAGTGCCTCGGCGCCCGAGGTATTTGTGGCTACAGAATAGTGAAAAACGGCCCTTCGTGTCAAGTGGCGAGAGGAGGTGGCCAAGCAGACCTGTAAGCCGAGTTCTGTATCCCCGATGAAATCGGGGACGGCGACCATCTATCTGGCCCCGGCGTTACCGCCGGGATCGTGCGACCAACCCGGGGACGGGCCGGGCGTCCCTTGGTCCCTCTATTCGGTCTTGCTCCGGATGGGGTTTGCCCGGCCGGACGGTTACCCGCCCGCCGGTGAGCTCTTGCCTCACCATTTCACCCTTGCTCCCGATGGCATCGGGGGCGGTATGTTTCTGTGGCACTTTCCGTAGGGTCACCCCTCCCGGGTGTTACCCGGCATCCTGCCCGGTGGAGCTCGGACTTTCCTCTCGCCCGGAGGCGAGCGGCCGCCCGGTCTGCTTGGCCTCTTCAAGTGTACCGGGCATGACGGGGGGAGTCAATGGGGCAGGCCGTGATCCGGGAAGGGAAGCGACCGCGTGGCAGGTAATTTCGGGCAGACTTTGACACCGGCGCGGAAATTTTAATAATCAGTGATTTTTACAAAACGTGTCCTTTTTACAGCTACGGAGCGGGCGGGACTACCCCGGTCACCATCCGGGCGGCCCGGTTCAGCTTTGAAATTGCGAGTTT
>CAZOMF010000150.1:0-6099 GCA_964580635.1 uncultured Dehalococcoidaceae bacterium | reverse complement strand
GATACATGACGCGGACGTGGTCCGTGACGAGCTGCATGGTATCGGCGTCGCCGGTAACGATGACGGTCTCGATGCCCTGCTCGCCGGCCTGGCGGCTCAGGGTGCCGATGACATCGTCCGCCTCGAAGCCGTCTATCTCGTAGAGGGGGATCCGGGCGGCCCGGACCATCTCGCGGACGCGGACGAACTGGGCGACGAGCTCGTCCGGGGTGGGCGGGCGATGGGCCTTGTAGGGCTCGTACATCTTGTGGCGGAAAGTGGGGCCTTTCTTATCGAAGGCAACGGCGTAGTGGGTGGGCTTGAGATCGGCCAGCACCTTGAGCAGCATGAGGGAGAAGCCGTAGACGGCGCTCACCACCTCCCCGGTCTTCGAGACGGTCAGGGCCGTGCCCTGGCGGTACTTGGACGGCCCGAAGGCGTGGTAGGCGCGGTGGACGATGGCGTTGCCATCGAACAGCACGAGGAGCCGATTTTCCATGCCGTCATTATAACAGAGCGGCATGGAAAGAGGAAAAGTCTAACCGTCGTCCGCGGCGAGCTCCGGACGGATTTCCCCGCGCTGACAGGCCCGCACGTATTTGACGATCTCGACGAAGAGGGCCGCCAGCGGACCGATGAAGAGGATGCCCCAGAAGCCGGCCACGTACAGTCCCAGGACGAGCAGGAAAAGCATAACGGCGGGGTGAATGCGGAGGAACGAGCTCTGGACCTTGGGAACGAGCAGGTTGTTCTCGAGGAGCTGGATGCCGACGAACAGAAGAATGACCCAGAGTATCTTGTCCGGCTGGACGGCGAGGGTGACGATGCCGGCGACGATGCCGCCGATCCACGGTCCGAAGGTAGGAATCATCTCCGTGAAGCCAGCCAGCAGACCGAGCGCGAGGGAGTACTGGGACGGTATGCCGAGCAGGAGCAGTCCGACGAACGCGAAGTAGCCGACGATCACGCCGAGCATGAGCTGCGACTTCAGATAACGCCCGACGACGCGCTCGATGAGCATGGCAACGTTCCGCGTGTGAAACGCGACGGAGCCGGACAACATCGACATGACGCCCGCCTGGAGCTTCTCGGTATCCTTGAGCAGATAGAACAGGAAGAACGGGATGACGGCAAAACCGAGAACGATGTTGAGGGTAGCGGTGAGCGACGGAACGGACCGTAAGATGGCGTTGCGTATGGCGTTGCCGACATCGACGCCCGCGGAGACGAGGGAGGAGTTTATCCCTTCCCGCAACGAGATGGGCAGTGAATTGAGGGCGTCATCTATCCACGTCTGGACGCGGACGATTGTCTGCCCGATGAACGCCGGAGCGCTGTTCACCAGGGCAGCAACGGAGTCCACGATGGCGTTGATCACGATGTAGAGGAAGCCGCCCACGATGACGATAAGCAGCAGAAAGCAGATGACGACGGCCATGACGCGCCGGAAGCCGGGCCACTTGCGGCGGGGCGGCAGGTGGTGCTCCAGCCAGACGACGAGGGGATGGAGGAGGTAGGCCAGCAGCAGGCCGAGCCCGAACGGCAGGAGGAAAATCCTGAGATAGTAGAGAAGCCAGAGAAAGGCGATGGCGCCTACGACAACGGTCAAGAGGCGCCAGTGCCTGCTGAAAACGTTGGCCACACGACCCCTTTCCCGGCCGGCCGCGCCGGCGCGGCTACTTTTTACGCGGGGCGGTCTTCCGGGCGGCGACGGCGGCCACGTTGGCCGTCTCCCGGGCCCGGTCGCGTATCAACTCCCGCACCTCCTTACCGGGCGCGGGGGCGATGAGAAACCCGATGAGCACGCCGGCGGCCGCGCCGAGAAGGAACGCCGCCGCAAAGCTCCCGGAGTCACCTTCTTCCATGGGGAACTACCCTTTCTTTTTCTTACGGCCGCGGAACGAAGAGAAAAACCCCAAGCCCTCGCGGAGGCCGCGGATAACGGATACCACCTGACCGAGCGGTCCGGCGAGCTCAGCATCGACGGTCTTGGTAATTTCCTCGACGGTCTTCGTCGTCGTCCGGACGGAATCCAGTATCTCGTGGACGCGCCGATGCGTCCCAAAATGCAGCCACGTCTGGATTATGATACCGATCGTGGCCACGAGGCCGAATATGATAATGACCAGGTCACGGAACCATTCCATAGCTTACCCGGCACCTCCCTGTAATGGTGACATCTCCCCGCATTGTAACGCGCCCCTCCCTAGCTGTAAAGTGCCAAAGGTCACATTTTACGGTACTGTTATATAGAACCGGGAAGGAGACGCTTCACCGCTGCCAGAACAACGTACCGGCGAGAGGCGTAGAAGAGGTGGCCCGGGCAGCGGCAGTCACTGGAGCCGAAGCGGGGCACGAGCTCAAGCGTTTCGCCGAGGGCGGCGGCAAAACGGCACTCCAGGGGCTCGCGACCGGTGACGACCCAGGCAGCGACGGCCCGACCATGTTCGAGGAGGTAATCGATATGCCAGTGGCGCTTCCGTCCGGGGTCCAGGTAGCGTAAAAGCCTCGGTTTGAGCCCGCCCATAGCGGAGCCGGCGTAGACATACCAGCCGGCGGGGTAGCGCCGGGAGGGGAGCCGCCCGGCGGCAAAGGTCGCGGCCGTCCGCAGCCGGACGAGGAGCAGGTAGCTGCCCGGCGTGCGCGCCGGCACGGCGGAAAATTCAGCCGCGGGGCAGCGGCGCAACATGCCCGGCGAGTTCAACACCGGTAGACCGGCAGTCCCGGATAGCCCCGGGCCGCTGTCATGATGGGACCCCGGGCCAGAAAAGCCAGCGCGAGATAACTGCCCCGGCCGGCGGCCAGCGGGTCACCGGCATGCAGTTGAAACCCGGTCAGAACATCAGGCAGCATGACGATGTTGCCTTCGGCGCTCAGCGTCACGGCCGCCAGGAGCCGTCCACCGAGCCGGACCGGTCCGGGCGCTCCCGAAACAAGGCCCTCGGCCGCCCGGACCAGCGGCGTGATGCCTCCCCTGCGGATGGTATCCGGCCGGCCCAGGGCGAACCCCCCGGAACGACGGCTGCCCGTCATGGCGATGAGAACATCGCCAGCGCGGAAGCCGTACTCATCCGCCGCTTCCGGCGGCACGACGATACGGCCGTCCCGGCCGATGAAACACAGCCCGTACATCCACTTGCCGCCCTTGACCAGTCTCGGCACGGGGCCCGCCCGCCGCCCGCGGCGGCTACGGCGTATCCTCCATCTTCTCGACCTCGAGGGTGCACTCCGTGAGGAGCGCGGCCGCGGCGCCAATGGCGGCCAGGATGGGCAGCCAGATAATGCCGATGACGGCCACCGGCGCGCCGATGCTGAGCGGGACCTCGATGAGGGTCCTGCCGTCGTGGATGAGGCGGACGCGGCGGACGTTGCCTTCATGGATCAACTGCTTGACCTTGTCCACCACCTGCGAACCGGTCATGGTAAACTGCTCTTTCGTGGGCATGAAACCACCTCCGCCAGATTTTCCGCCGGGGACGCCTTCATTGTCAAGACCGGCTACGGAAACGGCTGTTACCGGTGACCGTTTCGTGCTATACTGGAGGCTGTACAGGGGGTCATTTTGAGTACCAAAGATTTTCTTTCCGTGGCCGACGTTTCACCGGAAGAGCTGCGGCAGCTTGTCGATGCCGCCATCGCAATGAAAAGGGACAACCGGTGGAGCCAGACGCTGAGGCAGAAGATCCTGGTGCTCGTCTTCGAGAAACCCTCCAACCGGACGCGGGTGAGCTTCGACGCGGGCATGAACGAGCTCGGCGGGCACTGCATCTACCTCTCGCCGGACGAGGTCGGCCTGGGGAAGCGCGAGTCCGCACGGGACGTGGCGCTGGTGCTGAGCCGGTACGGACACGGCATCGCGGCGCGGACGTTCGAGCACACCACCGTGGAGGAGCTGGCGAAGTACGCCGCCATACCGGTCATCAACGCGCTTTCCAGCCTGGAGCACCCCTGCCAGGCGCTGGCTGACCTCATGACCATCGCCGAGCACCGGGAGCGCCCGGAAGGTCTTACCGTGGCCCAGGTGGGCGACGGCAACAACTGCGCCAACAGCCTGATGCTGGCGTGCGTCATGAGCGGCATGAACTACCGCATCGCCTCACCGGCGGGCTACCGCATCAGCGACGAGATGCTGGCGAAAGCCCGGACATACGCGCGGGCAAGCGGGACGACCATCACCACCACGGAAGACCCGGCGGAGGCGGTCCGCGGCGCGGACGTAGTCTACACAGACGTCTGGACAAGCATGGGCCAGGAAGAAGAGGCGGCGGAACGGCGCATCGCCTTCCTTGACTACCAGGTGACGATGAAGCTGCTCGGGCTGGCGAAGAAGGACGCCCTGCTGATGCACCCCCTGCCCGCCCACCACGGGGAGGAGGTGGAGCACGACCTCATCTACAAGCCACAGTCAGTGGTATTCGACCAGGCGGAAAACCGGCTCCACGCGCAAAAGGCCTTGCTGGTTAAGCTGCTGGCGTAGTATTCTTAAAAACAATGCTGATGCACATCATAAAAAGAGGATGGTTCCCGGCGCTGATAACGCTGGTGGCCGTGCTGGGGCTCGTCTTCTACGACAAGGTGTCCTACACCATCACCGTGCCGGTACTCGTCGTGCTGCTGTGCATCGGCATCTTCGTGGTGCTCATCAACGCGCGGCAGGCGCAGGTGGAGCGGCAGTCTCTGCGACTCTCGCAGCTGGCGGGGCACTTCAACCGGCGTTTCACGGGCAACTCGACCCTCTCCATCTTCGCCATCATCGACACGCTGTTCGGGCTGGAGAACGAGCAGGTCTGGGAGTGGGCGCGCGGCGTCGAGATGACGCGGCACGTCTTCGATTCCTGGGCCGAGCACTTCGCGGGGCGGGTCGAGGCCGACCTGCGCAACCGGCGGGTGACGTCCTTCCTGCAGACCCACATCAACGAGCTGTGGGCGCTGAACAACCACTACTACGAGTTCATCGAGCAGTTTTCCGAGATCGCGCAGCGGTTCGAAATCCCCAAGGAGACCATGGAACGGTACCGCAAGTTCACCGAGGAATACAATCTTTTCGTGGAGAGCTTCCGGGACGCCATCAACGAGCTTAAAACGATCGCCCGGACGCAGCTGGAAGCTCCCAGCGTGAAGACGGCCCGGGAACTGGCGGCGGCATGAAGAAACTCTCGTGGGCACAGGTACTGCTGGGCGTCCTCATCGTGGGGGCGCTGAGCTACGTCCTCTGGTGGTCCCGGACGGGACTCATCGACAAGCTGGAGGGGCCAGCGTTCCCCAACCAGGCCGACGCCTCGGTGTTCCTCCCGCTGCACCCGGCCTTCGTGACCTTCGCGCGGTGGCTCATTCCCTTCGCGGTAGCCTTCGGCGTGGGGGTCCTGGTGGTCGGCATACTCCAGGTGAAACGCGGGGAGAGCGACCTCGACCACCCCATCATCATCCAGATGGTCGCCGGCCTGCTCGTCGCGGTGAGCGCCCTTATCATTTTGCTGGCCGTCAAGCCCAGCCAGTTCACGCTGTCAACGGGACAGGGCGGCCTGCAACTAGGCTACACGCATTCCATGTGGCGCGAGTGGTACGCCGTGCTGGATTTCGCCGTCATCATTTTGGGGATACTGGTGACGGGGGTCGGTATCGCGCAGCAGATGCTGTACACCAGGGAAGAGGCACCGGCCGCCGACAAGCCCGGCTGGAAGAGCGCCCGGAGCACCGCCAAGCGACGGCGGTAGGCGACGAGCAGCCCGGGAGACAAGCGAGTGACGAAACCTATCGTGGCCATCGTCGGCCGGCCCAACGCGGGTAAATCCACCTTGCTCAACCGCATCGTGGGACGGCGGCTGGCCATCACCGAAGACCTGCCCGGCACCACCCGGGACCGCAACCTGACGGACACGGAATGGAACGGCGTGCCGTTCACCATCGTGGACACGGGCGGGCTGGAACTGGAGCCCGGTTCCGCCATCGCCCGGGGGATACGGGAGCAAATACAGCACGCCATCAATGCCGCGGACGTCGTGCTCGACCTGGTGGACGTGCGCGACGGCGTCACGGCGGCGGACCTCAACATCGCCGACCTGCTACGCAAGGCGTCCAAGCCGGTGGTGCTCGTCGTCAACAAGGTGGACAACGACCGGA
>CAZOMF010000149.1:0-6102 GCA_964580635.1 uncultured Dehalococcoidaceae bacterium | reverse complement strand
GCGGCGTGCCCATCGGCACCTCGACGAGGCCGCTGTTGGCGATCTTCCCGGTCAGCGCGAAGACCGTCGTGCCGCTGCTCTTCTCCGTCCCGATGGCTTTATACCAGGCCGCCCCCTTCTCGATGATGACGGGTACCGTTGCCAGCGTCTTGACGTTGTTGATGGTGGTCGGCTTGCCGTCGAGCCCGGAATGGGCCGGGAACGGCGGCCGGGGGCGCGGCATCCCGCGCAGGCTCTCGATGGAATCGATGAGCGCCGTCTCTTCGCCGCAGACGAAGGCCCCCGCCCCCTCCAGAATATGGACGTTGAAGGTGAACTCCGAGCCGAGGACGTTGCTGCCCGAGTAGCCCCGTTCCTCCGCCTGCTGCAGGGCGGTCTTGAGCCGCCGCACCGCCAGCGGGTACTCGGCGCGGACGTAGATGTAGCCCTCGCTGGCTCCGATGGCATACGCGGCGATGGTCAGCCCTTCCAACACAGCGTGCGGGTCCGCCTCCAGGATAGAGCGGTCCATGAAGGCCCCGGGGTCGCCCTCGTCGGCGTTGCAGATGGCGTATTTTTGCAGCGCTGTCTCGCGGCGGCAGAACTCCCACTTGGTACCGGTCGGGAAACCGGCGCCGCCCCGGCCGCGCAGGCCGGATTCCTTGAGCTGGACGATGACGTCGTCCGGGGTCATGGTGAACAGGGCCTTGCGCAGGGCCTCATAACCGCCCCGGTCGAGACAGTCATCGAGCCGCTCCGGGTTGATGCGCCCGCAGTTGCGCAGGATGATGCGCTCCTGCTCGCTGTAAAAGGTGATGTCCTTGTAGTTCGGGACGGCCTCGTCGGTCACCGGGTCTCGGTAGAAAAGCCGCTCCACCGGCCGGCCGTTCCGCAGGTGGGAGGCGACGATGTCCGGCGCGTCCTCCGGCGTGACGTGGGTATAGAAAATGCCGTCCGGCTCCACGACGACGTTCGGACCCTGCTGGCAGAACCCGTGGCAGCCGGTGAAGTCCACGGCGGCCCCCTTGACGTCCTGTTTCTCCAGCTCCGCAACGATGGCGTCATAGACGGCGCTGCCGCCGCCGGAAACGCAGCCGGTCCCCTTGCAGACGTAGACGGTACGCCGGCGGGCCACGCTAGTCCTCCTTCCGCGCGGCGAACACCGCGGCCACCTTGCCGGGGTTCATCGCGCCGTGGATGGTGTTGTTGACGGCGATGTTGGGCGCCAGCGCGCACACGCCGATGCAGGCGACCGTCTCCAGCGTGTACTCCATGTCCTCGGTCGTCTCCCCCTCCTCGATGCCGAGGTGCTGCTTGACGAGCTTGAGGATGGACTTGCCGCCGCGGACGTGGCAGGCCGTCCCGCGGCATACCCGCACCACGTTCCGGCCGCGCGGCTCCGAGTAGAGCTGTGAGTAAAACGAGACGACCCCCTGCACCTGGCTCGGGAAGAGTCTCAGTGCCTCGGCGATCCGGGGCACGGCCTCCGGCGGGACGTAGCCAGCCCGCTCTTGTATCTCTTCCAGCAGGGGGATGAGCCCCCATTTTTGACCGCGGTGCTTCTCGATAACGGCCTCGACGGCCTTCATGTCAACTTTCGGCTGTTTCATCGGCTTTTTCATCAGCGACCGCCTTTTCCAGTTTTACCGCGCAGGCCTTCAAGGCCGGGGCGCCGGTGGCCGGGACGATGGAGGAGCAGAAGATCGAATACGCCGCTCCGTCCGTGCCGGCGAGCACGATGGTGTCACGCGGCGTGTCGTCCCGCACCTCGACCGGCGCGGTGAACGTCCCGAACTCGGACGTCACGGTGGCCCGGTCCCCTTCTCGCACGCCGAGCCGTTTTGCCTGGGCCGGCCCAAGTGCCAGGCGGGCGCCGTTCCCGTAACGGGAGAGCCGGGCGGAACGGGAGCTGCGGGCCCCGGTACCGAAGCTGAACAGGCTGGAGTCCGCCAGCAGCGTGAACGGGTATTCGCCGTCGTTCTCTCCGGCGGGCGGCAGCGGCCCGGCCACCGCGAAGCGATAGAAGGCGCTCGGGAAGAGGCCGCCGTGGCGGCGGCGGGAGCCTATTGTGGTGCCGTTGCCCTCGACGAAATCGATTATGGCCGCCTCTTCTTCACCTCCCACCACGGGGCGGCTGAACGGGACCGTCTGCTCGATCTCCTCACCGACGTCACGGACGTCCCGGTAAGGAAACGGCGCGCCCATGGCGGCGGCCAGGCGAAGGATGATTTCCCCGTCCGGCAGGCTTTCGCGCGGGGAATGCAGGGCCGCGTGCGAGGTCTGCACGCGGCCCTCGAGGTTGGTATATGACCCCTCTTTCTCGGCGGCGGCGGCGGCCGGCAGGACGACGTCGGCGAGCGCGGCCGTCTCCGTCATGAAGAGGTCGCTCACCACCAGGAAGTCCAGTCCGGCGAGGACCTTCTTCACGGCCTCGGGACGCGGAAAGCCGCCGGCCGGGTTTTCCCCCATAATGAACATGGCCTTGAGCCCGCCGGACGTCGCCCGCTCCAGCATCTCGAAGACGGTCAGTCCGGGCTGCGCCGGCAGCTCGCACTTCCAGCGCTCCGCGAAGGTAACTGCCGCGTCCCCGCCGACGGCCGCGTAGCCGGGCAGATAGTCCGGCAGCGCGCCCATGTCGCAGGCGCCGTGGGCGTTGTTCTCCCGCAGCAGAGCGATAATACCGCCCCGCTGGCCGGTATTGCCGGTGAGCATGGCCAGCCCGGCCACCGCCCCGACGGCGGCGGTACCGTCCGGGTACTGGGTGAGGCCGTTGCCATAGACGAGCGTGGCCTCCTCCGCCCCGGCGAGCAGCCTGGCCGCCCGCTGCATCTCGCGGCGGGGCACGCCGGTCGCCCGTTCCACGGCGGCGGGCGTGTAAGGCTCCAGGCTCTCGACGAAGCGCTCGAAATTGTCCGTGCGGCGGGTCACCGTCTCGATGTCGTGCGTCCTTGCCGCGATGATCATCCGCGCCAGCCCGTTGAGCAGCACGGCATCGGTACCGGGACGGGGCCGGAGCCAGACATCGGCGAAGGGCGCCAAAGCGGTGCGACGCGGGTCGATGACAACGAGCGAAGCTCCATGGCTCTTCACCGCCCGCCGGACGGCGTAGGCGGCCACCGGCACCGAGACGTCCGGGTCCGCGCCGATAACGAAGATGACGTCCGAGCGCTCGAGGCCCTCGAAGGTGCCGGTGCTGCCGGCGTAGCCGACCGACGCCCCGAGACCCGCGCGGCTGGCCGGCCCGTACAGCCGGCTGCCGTTATCGATGTTGTTGGTGCCGATGACGCACCGGGCGAAGCGCTGGAAGAGGTAGTTCTCCTCGTTGCTGCACTTGGACGAGCCGTACAGTCCCACGGCGTCCGGCCCTTGCTCATCGCGGACACGCGTCAGTCCCTCGGCGACGCGCTGTAATGCTTCTTCCCAGGTGGCTTCTCGAAACTCGTCCCCTTCTTTTATAAGAGGTTTGGTCAGCCGCTCCGGGCTGTTGATGTAATCCTGTCCGTAGCTGCCGCGCACGCAGGCCGTGCCGTGGTTGACGCCGTTATCCTCCGCCGGCCGTGCGTTGACGACCCGCCCGTCCTTTATGTTGAGCGAAAAGGTGCAGCCGCAGCCGCAGTACGGACAGACCACCGTGGCCGAGGCGGTCGCGGTGCCGGTGTAGACGCGGTCCTTCTCCATCAGGGCCCCGGTCGGGCAGGCGGCCACGCAAGCCCCGCAGAAGGTGCACTCCGAACCTTCCAGTGGTACGTCGCCGAAGGTGGCGGGCCGGGCGGCCGTGCCGCGGTCGAGGTAGTCTATCGCCCCGATGACGACGAGCTCCTGGTCGACGCGGATGCATTTCCCGCAGAGCACGCACTTGGAGAGGTCACGCTCGATGAAGGGATTGACCTCGACGATCTCGTCGGTGATGGGCAGCTTCTTGTACTCGATGAGTCCGACGCCCAGCTCGGAGGCGAGCGTTCGCAGCGTGCAGCCGTTGCCCTTGTCACAGACGAGGCACGTGTCCGGGTGCGAGGCGAGCAGTAGCTTCAGTATCCGGCGGCGGTTCTCCAGCACCCGCGGCGAGTCCGTCATGATGACCTGACCGGCGGCAATGGGCGTCACGCAGGCAGCCAGCAGATTGTGGGAGCGGTCGTCCTCGACGAGGCAGAGCCGGCAGGCCCCGGCGGGCGGCAGGTGCGGGTCGTTACAGAGCGTGGGGATGTTGATGCCGGACTCCCGCGCCAGCTCCAGGATAGTGGTGCCGGCATAACCGCTGACCTCGATGCCGTTCAGGCTGATGGTAACGGTCTCCGGGCTGCGGTTCATCCTAGGCTTCCCCGTGCGGGAGAAGCGACTGGAGCCAGGACTCGTCCCCGCGGGCCACCGTCCTGATGCCGGTAAGGAGCTGGGAGCTGGCGGACGCCTTGGGGATGAACCCCACCGCGCCGCTCGCCTTGCTGGCCAGCACGTTCTCCTGGTCGTCGTACTGGGTCAGCATGAGCACCTTGGCGGAACACTGCCCGCATATCTCTTTGGCGGCATCGAGGCCGTTCATTTCCGGCATGACGATGTCCATGACGACGACGTCCGGCACCAGCTCGAGCGCCTTCGCCACCGCCTCCCGGCCATTGACGGCCTCCCCCACCACCTGCATGTCGCGCTGGAGGGACAGCACCGAGCGGATGCCGTCCCGCACGACGGCGTGGTCGTCGACGATGAGCACGCGAATCTTGCGGGTGGCGCGGTCCAGGATGCGGCGGATGCGCGGCAGGAGCGCCTCCGGGTCGCACGGCTTGGCGAGGAAGTCGTCGGCGTCGCACTGCATGCCCTCGTCCTTGCGCCAGCCGTGGGTGAGCTGCTTCTCCGGACGGGCATTGATGATCATGAGCGGGAGGTTGCTGAACCCGAGCGTCTGCTTGAGCCAGCGGTGGAAGTGAAAGGCGTCGCCCCGGGGCATGATGGTGCCGAGGATCAGGGCGTCCGGCTCGTGCTGGCGTACCGCCCGCTCGGCGCTCTCCCGGTCGGGGGCGGACGAGACCTCGAAGTCCTCGCGTTCCAACACCTCCCGCAGTCCGGTGACGAAATCCGGCTCTTCGTCCACGATGAGGATCTTCACCTGCTTGCCCATCACATGCCTCCTCCGGGTGTGGTACCAGCATGATAGGCCGGCCCCCGGCGGATTGATAGACGGCTTTTCCCCTGACCGGGGCGAGGTGAAACCCCTGATTGATGCGAGGATTTTCCCTTGCGGCGCGGTGGCCCGCGCCCGGGGTGAGGCTAGATATCGATGATGCCCTTGCGGAGGGCGTACTTGACGATGTCGACGCGTCCGTGGATGCCGAGCTTGGTCATGAGACGCGTCTTGTGGCCTTCCACCGTCTTGGGCGTAATGACGAGCAGGTCGGCGATCTCGTGGGTGCTGAGTCCCTCGGCGAGCAGCTTGAGGACCTCCCGCTCCCGGTCGGTGAGAAGCTCGTAGGGGTCTTTCGGCTTGTTCCGGTCGAAACCCAGCTTGTAGCTGTCCAGCAGCATCCGGGCGATGGGCGGGGAGAGGAACGAATCGCCCTGGTAGACGGCGCGGATGCCCTGGGTGAGCTCGGTGGCGGCGGCCGCCTTGCTGATGAAACCGGCCGCGCCGGACTCGATCACCGGAAAGACGAACTCCTTGTCGTCGTGCTGCGTCAGCACGAGCACCTTGACGTTCTTGTGGTCGCGGCAGATGAGGCGGGTCGCCTCCATGCCGTCCATGACCGGCATCGAGATATCCATCAGGACGACGTCCGGATTGACCTCGCCCACCAGACCGAGCGCCTCGTGGCCGTTGGTGGCCTCGCCGGCGACCTCGATGTCGTCGGTCAGCGCGAGCAGCGCCGCTAGGCCGTCCCGGACGATGGCGTGGTCATCAACTATCAGCACTTTTATCTTTGGCATAGTGGATGTCCTGCCCCACCGGCACCCGCGCCCAGACGGTGGTCCCGTGCCCCGGCTGCGATTCTATCCCGCTCGTGCCGCCGAGGAAGCCGATGCGCTCCCTCATGCTGAAAAGGCCGCGGCCCCGGCCGCTCTCCTCGACGTCCGTTATCTCTGAGACGTCGAAGCCGACGCCGTCGTCCTTCACCGTTATGTCAAATTCTTCCGGGC
>CAZOMF010000148.1:0-6120 GCA_964580635.1 uncultured Dehalococcoidaceae bacterium | reverse complement strand
TCACCATGAGCTCCGGCCACTCGTGGTCGTGGATGCCCATCGGGGCCTGGCCGTAGCCCTCGTAGAAGTAGACGAAGTCCACGTAGAACGAACCCTTGGCCATGTCGTCTTCCATGTGGAGCAGGCGCGCTCCCTTAAGCGTCCGTTTCCCGTCGGGAGGCGCAGGCGGCTCGACCGCCTTCTCCTTGGTATGGTCGACGATGGTGTAGCGGGGCAGGTTCGGGTCGCGTTTTTCCTTGGGGTCCGGCAGCACGCCCATGCTGGTGTAGAAGATGGGGTACTCCATGTGGTTGATCTGGACCGGCCCGAAGGGCACCCCGGCCGGCACGAAGATGAGGGTGCTCTTGTCGATGACGTGCTTCTCGCCGTCCACCCAGATGGTCATCTCGCCGGTGAGGCTGAACGGGTCTTCCGGGTTCGCCCCGACGAGGCCGATGACCTGGTTCTCGTTGCTAAGCCGGGTGCTGTCGACGATCTGGTTGGGCAGGCTGCTCCAGAACCAGGTGCAGTCCACGGACATGAAGTCCGGCAGCCGGTTCCGGTCCACCTTCATGACGTGGGTGGCCTCGTAGCCGATGTCGGAAATGAAGCGGTCGGCATATTTCTCTGGCATGGTATCCTCCTGATTTGATTGCTGTTGTTTGGCCGGTTGGCCGGGCTACTCGTACCGCGGCGCGCGCCCGGTCGAGACCCAGAAGATGGGACGCTTGACGTTCCTCACGATGATGGGACCGTGCTGGACGCCCGGCGGCACGTAGGCGGCGAAGCTGCGGTCGACGATGTTGGTCTCGCCGTCGATGACGATCTCGATCTCCGCGCCGAGGTCCTGGATGTTGTCGTAGTTGAAGCCGTAGAAGCTGAGCATCTCCCCGAACTCGTGGGTGTGGGACTCGAACAGCTTGATCTCGGCGTCCCCGCCGGGCACGATCCAGTTGGTCTCGGCGAAGAACTCCGCGCCGGGGACGACCTCGTCGTCCACCGTGATGACCGGCCTGACGCGTCCGGGGGTGACCTTCGTCATATAAGGCAGGTCTTTGGGGTTTTCCTTGGCTTTATCGACACCGTATTTAGCATTGTTACCCATTTTAAAATACCTCTTCAATCGATGGAATCGGTTCGGTCGTGCGGCCTAGACGTACTTGTCCCCGGAGCCGAGGGTCATGTGGAACATCGGGGCGTCCATCCGGCGGAACACGAGCGGGCAGTGCTCCATGTTGGCCGGGATGTAGACCATGAAGCTCTTGGTGAAGACGAACTTCTCGTCCTCCAGCCAGAACTCTATTTCACCGCCGAGGTCGGACGGGTCGTCCGGGTTGGTGCCGAAGTAGCTGAAGATCTCGATGAACGGGTGGGCGTGGGGCATGATGCCGGGTACCTTGCCGCTCTTGACGAGCTCCGGCGTCACCAGTTCCGGCGCCGGCGGTCGCTGCAGCTGCGCCTGGTCTTTCATCGTCGCGGGCCACTGCCAGGTGTACTCGCCGTAGAACCCGCCGGGCAGCACCTCGTTGTCCATCCAGATGACGTGCTCCAGCCCCAGCCGGTGCCCGTCGGCGTACCCCTGGCGGATGAGCTGGGGGCCCTTGTAGCCCGGCATGACGACGTTGCGCTTCAGCTCCGTCGTGATGTACTTGCCGTACTTGGAAGCCATGATAGTATCTCCTTTCCCGTGGTTGGATGCGGTGATTGGTCCTTCGAAATCGGGTGTGACGGTCCTCCCGGACCGATGCCGGTCTCGTGGAAGCTCTCACGCGTGGCGCGGAGGGCCGGGAAGGCCGATAGCCAGTCCACAGGGACTATACACCGGACGGTTTTTTTTCGCAAGTTGACGCTGTATCGGATGGCGCGGTTCGGGCGCGCCGCTAGCCTCCGAGCAGTGCGCGCAGCTTGTCCCGGTTGGCCGCGTACTCCGGCTTGGCCAGGCACGGGCAATCGTCCATGGACAGGTTGCCGCTGCGGATCTCCCCGGCACAGGCCAGGCAGGTCACCTGGCCGCACTCCCGGCAGTTTGTCCGCGGCAGCAGCACGTAGATTTCGAAGACGGTCGGCAGGTCTCGCTCCTTGAGGTTGGGCGTGATGGCGTCCCGCTCTCGCCAGGTCTTGTTGACCAGCTCGACGGCCTCGTCAACGATCTCCTGCGCCTTGGCCGGGTCGGGGACCCCTCCCAGCTGTATCTCGTGGGGACGGAAGGCGTACCGCTTGCCGCTGCTGACGCCGATGAGGATGCGGTTCTCGTGGTCGTACCGGTTCTCGGTGAGGACGGCATTTAAATAGGGGAAACAAGCGCTGATGTCCTCCGGCAGGAGGATGCGCCCGCTGTAGTGGCCGCTCCCGAAGGAGTGGTGGTCTTCGATCAGCTCGAAGGTGCAGTCCGTTATCAGCTTCGCTTCATCTTCCATGTCTTTATACTACCTCGTACGGGTATCGCGGGGCAACGCGTCACGATGCCCCGATGGTACCGGAAAACATTTTACACGCCGTTTACAAACGGACAATACCGGGATTATATTCCTTCGTTATGCTGGCAGGAGACGGCGGAAAAAGCCGCCGGCTGGAAGGGCCCCCGGCCCGGTCGCCGGACCGCCGGAACATAAAGGAGGAAAACCATGAAACTCACGAGAAAGACCACCATCTTCCTGGCGCTGCTGCTCGCCCTCGTCTCGCTGGTGACCGCCGTGGCGCCCGCCCTCGCCGCCAGCGGCGACCCGACCGCGGACCAGCCGGCCACGGTTCTCCGGGACGGCCTCGCCATCGTGGCACCCGTCGCCGCCCGTGCGGACCAGCCGGTCACCATGACCGTCTTCCAGCGCTCGGACCAGACCCCCATGGAAGGCGCCAACGTTTGGGCGGTCCCCGGTGACCAGACCTCCCAGCTCGAAGCGGACATACAGCGCCTCCGCGATGCCGGCACGGGTATGAGCGCGGACACCGACTGGGACGGCATCGTCTCCCGGTACGGCCGGCTGCTCGGCCGCACCGATGCGCGCGGCAAGCTGACGACCTCGTTCGCTGACGGCGGCCGCTACCTGCTCATTGCCACCAAGCCCGGCTACCTGCCCGGCCGCACGAACATCGGCATCGTCGTCCCGCAGAACGCCCTCGCCATCCGCGCCCCGCAGCAGGCGGACGTAAACGTTTCCGTTACCATCGGCGTCTACGAACCGTCTTCCGGCACCCCCGTTTCAGGCGCCGGCGTCTGGGCGCTTACCCGCGACCAGGCGGAGACCCTCCGGAACGACCTCGCCGCCATGAAGGAAGCCGGCCAGACCCTTAACGCCGATACCGATTGGGATTCGATCCTCAACGGCCGCGGCATCTTCCTCGGCCGCACCGGTGACACCGGCGAAGTCACCGCCTCGTTCGCCGAGGCCGGCGGTTACCTGCTGCTGGCCGCCAAGACGGGCTACCTGCCCGCCCGGGCCCGCATCCTCATCGGCAGCCGCCCGCAGCCGCTTACCCTCCAGGTCCAGGGCCGCGCCAAGGTCGGTGAGGACGTGCCCATCCACGTGATGGACCGGACCTCCGGTGACCCGGTCGAAGGCGCCGGCGTCTGGGCTTTGACCCGCGACCAGGCCGAGGCCTTCCGCCAGCAGATCGCGGCTCTCCAGGACTCCGATACCGCCGTGACCTCGACCGATCTCAGTGCTTCCCTTAACGCCGGCGGCAGCTACCTCGGCGCCACCGACGGGCGCGGCAACCTGACCGCCAGCTTCGCCCAGCCCGGCCTCAACGTCCTCGTTACCTGGAAGCCCGGTTGTCTGCCCGGCTTCGGTGTCATCCAGATTGTCGATAAGGGCGCGGACCAGGTCCGCCCCTCCGACCGGCCGGATGTCGCCGCGGCGGTCCCCTTCCCCGGCGTGACCGGTAACGTGACGGTTCCCGCCACCGTCAACGTGACCGGCGTCGCCCGGTAAAGCCAACCATTCCCCCAACGCAGGTGCAGGCCGGCACGGTCTGCACCTGCCCATGTTTTCCGCTATAATAGTCTGCAACGGAGCCGAAACCGATGCCGAAAGTGCTGATCATCGACGACGAACCGAGCATCATCGAGCTCGCCCGCCTCTATCTGGAGCGGGAGGGCATGACCGTGCAGGGCGCCGCCACCGGCCAGGCCGGTCTCGATGCTTTCCAGTCCGGTACCTGGGACCTCATCATCCTCGACCTCATGCTGCCGGACACGGACGGCTTCGAGGTCTGCCGCCGCATCCGCGCCGTCAGCTCCGTCCCGGTCCTCATGCTTACCGCCCGCAAGGAGGACGTGGACAAGATCGTCGGGCTGGAGCTCGGCGCCGACGACTACCTCACCAAGCCGTTCAATCCCCGCGAGCTCGTCGCCCGCGTGAAGGCCATCCTGCGCCGCTCGCGGCCGGAGACGCCCGTCGGCGAGATAATCGAGCTCGCTGACCTCCGCATCGATGTCTCCCGCCACGAGGTGACCGTCGCCGGCCGACCGGTCTCCCTCCGGACGCGGGAGTTCGCGCTGCTGCTGACGCTCGCCCGCAACGCCGGCATCGTTTTCAGCCGGGACAGACTGCTGGAGACCGTCTGGGGCTACGACTACTACGGCGAGACGCGCACCGTGGACGTCCACGTGAACCACCTGCGGGACAAGCTCGGCGGCTCCGGCGTCCGTATCGAGACCCTGCGCGGCATCGGCTACCGCCTCAAGGCCGGGGAGGACGAGGCATGAGTCTCCGCACGCGCCTCGTGCTGTCTTTCGCCCTCGTGGTGGTGGTCTGCCTCGGCATCATCGCCGTGGCCGTCTCCCTCATCATCCAGGGCTACCGCGACCGCTTCACGCTGACCTACCTGGAAGACCTCGTCCGTCCCGTCTTCATCCAGATACGGACCATCGCCAACACCGCCGCCACGCTCGATACCCTCGGCGCGGGCCTCCAGGAGCAGGCCGCGGACAGCAAGCTCTACATCCTGCTGGCGGACGCCCGCGGCAACGTGGTCTGGCAGGCCGCCCCGAGCGGCCAGGTCGTCCCGGCCAGCCTGGCCCCTCCGCCGGACCTGCTGCCCACCCTCGCCAACCGCAACGTGAGCGGCCGGTTCGATGCCGCCTCCGGCCAGACCTACCTCTACGCCGGCCAGTTCCTCGGGCGGCAGATATCCCTGAGCGACCGCGTCGTGTTCAGCTCGGTGGTGCTGGCGGTGCCCCGCGGCCAGCCGGTGGCCGTCCTCGTCAGTCTGGTGCGGCCCTTCCTCTTCGCCGGGCTCGCCGCCTTCGCCGTGGCGATCATCATCGCCATATTCCTGGCCCGCTCGCTCTACAAGCCGGTCCAGCGCGTCACCGAGGCCGCCGGGGACATCGCCCGCGGTCACTACGGGCAGGAGATCGCGGTGGCCGGTCCCGCCGAGGTGAAGCAGCTGGCGACGAGCTTCAACACCATGAGCCGGGAGGTGAAGCTGGCCCAGGAGAGGCTCCGACATTTCGTGGCGGACGTGTCCCACCAGCTCAAGAGCCCCCTGACCTCCATCCGCGGCTTCGCCCAGGCCATCACCGACGGTACCGCCGCCGACGACGAGACGAAGCTGCGCTCGGCGGGCATCATCGAGGAGGAGTCCCGCAAGATGATGCGCCAGGTTGACGAGCTGCTCGACCTGTCCCGCATGCAGTCCGGCGCCTCGATGCTGGCGACGGAGCCGGTGGACCTGGAGGCGATGCTCAAGCAGGTGAGGGAGATCTACTCCCTCCGCATCGAGGAGAAGCAGCTCGACCTCATCATGGACGTCGGGCTGCTGCCGATTATCAACGGGGACGCCGACCGCCTGGAGCAGGTCTTTTCCAATTTGGTGGACAACGCCATCAAGAACAGTCTGCCCGGCGCCGAAATACGGATCACCGCCCGCAAGCGCGAGGGGTTCGTGGACATCAGCGTGGAGGACCACGGGGCCGGCATCCCGCCGGAGCAGCTGCCGTACGTCTTCGAGCGGTTCTACCAGGCCATGGGGGTGCGGACGGGGGTAGGGCTCGGGCTGGCCATCGCCCGGCAGATCGTGCTGGGACACGGCGGGGACATCGTCGTCACCAGCAGCCCCGGAGAGCGGACGGTGTTCACGGTCTCGCTGCCGGTGCCGGCGGGGTAGGGAGCCCGGAATCGTCCTTCTGCCCTCTCT
>CAZOMF010000147.1:0-6158 GCA_964580635.1 uncultured Dehalococcoidaceae bacterium | reverse complement strand
ATGCTGGACGGCTTCCCCCGGAACCTGGAGCAGGCCCGGGCGCTCGACGCCGCCCTGGAGAAGCAGGGCACGGGCATCGACAAGGTGGTCTACATCAAGGTAGCCGAGGAAGAGCTCCTCAAGCGGCTGAGCGGCCGGTGGATATGCCGCCAGTGCCAGACGCCCTACCACGAGGTGGACAACCCGCCCAGGGTCAAGGGCGTGTGCGACCGCTGCGGCGGCCAGCTGTACCAGCGTGATGATGATAACCCGGCCACGGTGAAGAACCGTCTCCAGGTCTACTTCAAGGAGACGGCGCCCCTCATCGATTACTACAAGCAGGCCGGGAAACTGGTGGAGATCGACGGCGTGGGCGATGCGGACGCCATCAGCCGGCGCATCGTGACCGCGTTGAAGTAAGGGAATGGGCATCGTTATAAAATCTGAAAAGGAACTCGCCGTCATGCGGGAGGCCGGGCGGATCACCGCCGAGGTGCTGCGCATTTTACAGGAAAATATACGACCGGGTATGAAAACCATCGAACTGGATAAGATTGCCGAAAGGGAGCTGAAGCGCCTCGGGGCCGTATCGTCTTTCAAGGGATACCGCGGCTACCCCGCCCGCCTGTGCGTGTCCGTCAACGACGAGATAGTGCACGGGATCCCGGGCGAGCGTGTCCTCAAGGACGGGGACGTGGTCTCGCTGGACTTCGGCGTCATCTACCAGGGCTTCCAGGGCGATGCCGCGGTGACCGTCGCCGTGGGCAGCGCCACGCCGGAAGTGAAGCGCCTCATCGAGGCCACGCGCGTTTCCCTCGAAAAAGGGATCGCCGCGGCCAGGAACGGCGCTCACCTGGGCGATGTCTCGGCGGCCGTCCAGAGCTACGCGGAATCGCAGGGCTACTCGGTGGTACGGGAATACACCGGTCACGGCATCGGCCGGGAAATGCATGAAGACCCGCAGATACCCAACTGCACGGAGCCACCCTACGGTCTCAAGGCCGGAACGGGCCCCGTGCTCCGGAAGGGCATGACCATCGCCATCGAGCCGATGCTGAACATCGGCGGCTGGCGCACGCGGGTGGCGGACGACCACTGGACGGTCCATACCGCCGACGGCACGCTCGCCGCACACTTCGAGCACACCATCGCCATCGATGGTGAAGAGCCGGAAATACTGACGAGGGAGGGGTAATGGCGAAAAAAGAGGCCATTGAGGTAGAAGGGACCGTCGTCGAGGCACTGCCGAACGCGATGTTCCGCGTTGAGCTACCCAACGGCCACCAGGTGCTGGCACATATCTCCGGCAAGATACGGATGCACTATATCCGGGTCCTGCCCGGCGATAAAGTGCTCATCGAGCTATCGCCGTACGACCTTGCGCGCGGCAGGATTACCTACCGGCTCAAGTAAACGGACAGGGTTGGGAATATGAAAGTACGAGCATCAGTGAAAAAACGCTGTGAAAAATGTAAAGTCGTGCGCCGCCGGGGCGTCGTCAGGATTATCTGCGAGAACCCCAAGCACAAGCAGCGCCAGGGCTAGGCCCTGAGCAGGGAGGAACAATATGCCGCGTATTTCAGGTGTTGATATACCGATGAACAAGCAGACCTGGGTCTCGCTTCAGTATATCTATGGCATCGGCCGGACCCAGAGCTACAAGATCCTCGATACCGCCGGCATCGCGCCGGAGGTCAAGGTGAAAGACCTGACCGAGGACGAGGTCAACAAGCTCCGCGAGATCATCGACAAGAACTATCGCGTTGAGGGCGAGCTCCGCAAGGAGGTCAACTTCAACATCAAGCGCCTGACCGAGATCGGCAGCTACCGCGGTCAGCGCCATCGCTTCGGCCTGCCCGTGCACGGCCAGCGGACGCGGACGAACGCCCGTACCAAGCGGGGCTCGCGCAAGACCGTTGCCGGCCGGGGACAGCGTCGCGGCATGGCCAAGAAATAAGGCCGGGTAGCGCAAGGAGAACAGGATGCCACAGAAGAGAAAGACCAAAACGAGGAGGCGGGAACGGAAGTCGGTCCCCACGGGGCGGGCCTACGTTACCTCCAGTTTCAATAATACCATCGTCACGCTCACGGACCCGCAGGGGAACGCGCTGGCGTGGGGCAGCTCCGGCACGGCCGGGTTCAAGGGCTCCCGCAAGGGCACGCCCTACGCGGCCCAGATGGCCGCCCGTGACGCCGCCCGCAAGGCGATGGTCCACGGCCTCCGCCAGATCGAAGTGTACGTCAAGGGACCCGGCAGCGGCCGGGAAGCGGCCCTACGCTCCCTCCAGGGGTCCGGTCTCTACATCACCGGCATCCGGGATGTCACACCCATCCCGCACGCCGGCTGCCGCCCTCCCAAGAGGAGAAGGGTCTAAAAGGGGAACAACATGGCAAGATATACGGAAGCAGTCTGTCGTTTATGCCGGCGCAGCGGCGAGAAGCTCCTCCTGAAGGGCGCCCGCTGCTTTACGCCGAAATGCGCTATCGATAAGCGCCCCAAACCGCCGGGGCAGGCCGGCGCCGGGCGCCGCCGCCGCCGGTTCTCGGACCGCGCCCTCCAGCTTCGGGAGAAGCAGAAGGCCCGCTACACCTACGGGATGCTGGAACGCCAGTTCCGCAAGACGTTCGCCGCGGCGGAACGCCAGGCCGGCATTACCGGCGACAACCTGCTCGTCATGCTGGAACGCCGCCTCGATAACGTCGTCTACCGGCTCGGGTTCGCGGACTCGCGACCCCAGGCCCGGCAGCTGGTGCGGCACGGCCATATCCTGCTGAACGGGAAGAAGACCTCCATCCCGTCGGCGCTCGTGAAAGAGGGCGATACCATCGCCTGGCGCGAGGGCAGCCAGAAGAACGAGTACTACAAAGCGCTCGTCGAGGACATCGAGTCCAAACAGGTCCTCAACTGGCTCACTTTGGACCGGCAGAACCTCACCGGCCAGGTCATCTCGCTCCCGACCCCGGAGGAATGCGACGCCAAGTTCGACGGCAAGGCCGTCATCGAGTACTACTCGCGGTAGCGTCTTAGAGAAGTAAGGAGGTAAATTCAAGTGGAAGGACTGTTAGTCCCTAAAATTGAATGTACCGAACAGGAAGATAATTTCGGCCAGTTCGTCGCCGAGCCCCTCGAGAAGGGCTTCGGCGTAACGCTGGGTAACTCCATGCGCCGCGTGTTACTCGGGTACCTTCCAGGAGCGGCGGTCACCCAGGTCCGCATCCAGGACGTCCAGCACGAGTTCACCGTCATCCCGTTCGCCAAGGAAGACGTGATGGAGTTCCTCCTCAACGTCAAGGAACTGCGCCTCAAGCCCCTCTCCGACCGGGGCGGCACGCTGGTGCTGGAGGTGGAAGGCGAAAAGCAGGTCACCGCGGCGGACATCAAACCCTCGGCGGACTTCGAGATAGCCAATCCGGAGCTGCTGCTCGTCACCACGACCTCGCCGGACGCGCGGCTCTACGTGGAGTTCGATGTGGAGATCGGCACCGGTTTCCAGAGCGCCGAGGCGAGTGACACCACGCCGGTGGGCACCATCCCGGTGGACGCGCTCTTCACGCCCATCCGGAAGGTGAACTACACCGTGCAGCCGACCCACCTGGGCCGTGAAACGAGCCGCGAGCGTCTGACGCTGGATATCTGGACGGATGGCACCATGTCGCCGGTGGACGCCATGAGCAAGGCCGCCGCCATCCTCATCGACCAGATGAGCCCCTTCAAGGACTATGTCAAGATATCCCAGATGAAGGACGAGGAACGGCTCATCCGCATGGCCATCCCGGACGAGAAATACAACATGCCGGTCGACCAACTCGACCTTTCCGTCCGCACCATGAACTGCTTGCGCCGCAGTAACATTGCCACTTTCGGCGAGCTCATCGGCAAGGGCACCAAGGAGCTGCTCAAGCTGCGGAACTTCGGGCAGAAGTCCTACCAGGAGATTGAGGACCGCCTTGCCTCCATCGGGCTCTCGCTCGACCCGAAGACCGGCGGCGAAGATGAGGAAGACGAAGAAGAAGACGAAGATACGGACCTCGGTCCCGATCGCAAGACAGCCACCGCCGCCTTGATCGACGAAGAGACCCGGGCGGCAGACGAAGAATAGCGGAGATCCGAAACAATGAGGCATAACATATCAGGCAGGCAGCTCGGCCGGCCGTCCGGTCACCGGCAGTTGATGTACCGCAATCTGGTGACGTCCCTGCTCAAGCACGAGAAGATCGTCACCACGGAGCCCAAGGCCAAGGAGATCCGCCCTATGGCGGAGAAAATGATCACCCTCGGCAAGCGGAGCGGACTTCACGCCTACCGGCAGGCCCTGGCCTATATCACGGACAAGGATGTCACGGCTAAGCTCTTTTCGGAGCTCGGCCCGCGCTACAAGGAACGCCCCGGCGGCTACACCCGCATCGTCAAGCTGGCCCCGCGCCAGGGAGACAACGCGCCGATGGCCGCCGTGGAGCTGGTGAAGTAACGGACGGCGGCGATGGTCACCGACCCGGACGTGACCGGCATCGTCCTCGTCATCGAGTATGACGGCCGGAACTACCACGGGTCCCAGTACCAGGCCAACGCCCGGACCATACAGGGAGAACTGGAACAGGCCTTGCTTAAGCTGACGGGAAAGAGAATACGGATCAAGGCGGCGGGACGGACGGACGCCGGTGTCCATGCCTGCGGGCAGGTCATCAGCTTCGGCACGGACGCGCCGCTGGGGCTCGATGCCTACGTCCACGGCCTCAACCACTACCTGCCGGACGACATCGCCGTGAAAGCGGCCTACCGCACCGCCCGCCCCTACGACGTGCGGCGCCGCGCCGTGAGCCGCGTCTACCGGTACCACCTGTACACCGGCGCCACGCCCTCGCCGCTGCGGCGCGGGTTCGCCTGGCGGGTGGAAGGCACGCTGGACGTCGCGGCCATGCGGTAGGCCGGCAACGCTTTGGTAGGGCGGCATGACTTCGCCTCCTTCGTCGCCAGCGCCGAGACCGCCCGGCGTAAGAACACCGTGCGGGACATATTTCGAGCTGAAATTACACAAAAAGGGGACACGATAGTTCTGGAGCTGGAGGCCAACGCCTTCCTGCCCCACCAGGTACGCACTACCGTCGGCGCGCTGGTGAAGGTCGGCCAGGGCAAGATGACCGCCGGTGAGTTCGGCGCCCTGGTCGCCGCCGCCGTGCCGGGCATCGCCGGGCCGATGGCACCGGCAGATGGGCTGTACCTGGTCAAGGTGAACTATCAGGTTCCTTTTGAGGGAGAACAACAATGAAATCGTATACCGCCAAGCCGGCTGATATCGAGCGGGCCTGGCATCTTATCGATGCCACGGACCTCACCTTGGGCAGGCTGTCCAGCCGGGTCGCCCGCCTGCTCATGGGCAAGCACAAACCCATGTACACGCCCCACATGGATACGGGCGATTACGTCGTCATCATCAACGCGGACAAGGTGCGGGTCACCGGCCGCAAGGCGCAGCAGAAGGTCTACTACCGCCACTCCGGCTATCCGGGCGGCCTGAAGAGCACCACGCTGGGCAAGATGATGCAGGAGTTCCCCACCCGCGCGCTGGAGAAGAGCGTCGGGGGGATGCTGCCGCACACGCGGCTCGGCAGTGGCATGAAGAAGCGCCTCCGCGTCTTCGCCGGGGCGGAGCACCCGCACGGCGCCCAGATAACCGTTGACAGCACCAGGGAAGTGAAATAAGGTAGGGTCATATGGACAAGCAGAGCTATTTCTACGGGACCGGCCGCCGCAAGACCGCGGTGGCGAGGGTCAGGCTGATGCCCGGTAACGGCGCCATCATCGTGGACGGGACGCCGATGGAAGAGCGTTTCCCCTCCATCGAACACCAGCGCCGCATCCTCCAGCCCTTCCAGGTAACGGAGACCACCGGCAAGTACAACGCCGTCATCAAGGTGGAGGGCGGCGGCGTCACCGGTCAGAGCGGCGCCATCTCTCACGGCATCTCCCGCGCGCTCGTCCAGGCCGATGAGAACTTCAAGCCCACGCTGCGTTCCCAGGGGCTCCTGACCCGGGACGCCCGCGCCAAGGAACGCAAGAAGCCCGGTCTGCGCCGGGCCCGCAAAGCGCCGCAGTACACCAAGCGCTAAACGGTTACTTTTAATAGATAAAGCAAGAGGCGGGGGCCCGGCGCGGCGCGCCCCCAATTTAAATTTAAGTA
>CAZOMF010000146.1:0-6194 GCA_964580635.1 uncultured Dehalococcoidaceae bacterium | reverse complement strand
CGCTTTCCGGGGGGTCCGACGGCTGACCGACGATTTCACCCTTGGCGCGTTCGGGAGAGAATATCTTGCGCACCTGGGTCGCCGAACCTTTGAGGCCGATCTGCTCCGTATCGATGCCCATGACGGCATTGTTCCAGAGCGGGATATCGGCCGTGGCGGCGGCCAGGCGCGAGGGCACGGTGGGATAGCGGGGTGTGTTGGCTTCCCGGAGGACGGCGATCATGACGGGCAGGGGGGCGGAGACGATCTCGTGGCGTCCTTCCAGCTTGCGGCGGACCTTGACGGTCCTGGCGGCGACGTCCACCTCCTCGATGCGGTCGACGAGGGTCAGCTGGGTGCAGCCGAGACGGGTAGCGATGCCGGGGCCGACCTGGGCGGTGTCGCCGTCGATGGTCTGGCGGCCGCAAAGGACGAGTGCGAGCTCGTCCTCCTTGCCGAGGCGGACGATGGCCTCGGTGAGGGTCTTGCTGGTGGCGAGGGTATCGGCGCCGCCGAAGACGCGGTCCGAGAGGAGGATGGCGTCGTCCGCGCCGAGCGCCCGCGCCTTGCGGAGGGTGACCTCGGCGGCGGGAGGACCCATGGAGATGACGACGACGCGGAAGCCGTAGCGGTCCTTGAGTTCGAGGCTGGCCTCGAGGGCATGCGTGTCGAAGGGGTTCATGATTGAGGGAACGCCCTCGCGGATGAGGGTCCCGGTGTCAGGATCAACGCTGACGAGCGTTGTGTCCGGGACCTGCTTGATGCACGCAACTACCAGCATGAAAAACTATGAAAATCTCCAATGGACTTATAGCTACTATAGCATATCGCGCGGTCGACGGCAACGTGCGCGCAGGGGTGTTACGCAAATGGTATTTGGACGCTTTTCCGCGGCATATGCTACACTGACGACGGAAGGAATACGTACTGTGCACGCACTTATCACCAACGACGACGGCATCGAGGCCGAAGGGCTCTGGGCCCTGGCGGAGGCGCTGCGGCGCCTCGGGAAGGTGACCGTGGCGGCCCCGGCCCGGGAGCGGAGCGCCATCGGCACCGCGGTGACGCTGTTCGAGCCCCTCCACGCGGAGGAGTACGCCGCGCCCGTGGAGGGAGTCACGGCCTATAGCATCGACGGGACGCCGTCCGATTGCGTCATTTTGGCGCTCGGCGCGCTGGCGCCGGACGCTAACATCGTCCTCTCCGGCATCAACAGTGGCACCAACGTGGGCGAGGACGTGCATATCTCCGGGACGGTCGGCGGAGCATTGCAGGGCTACTTCCGGGGGCTGCCGGCATTGGCCGTTTCCGCGGCGCCGGGCAGCGCGGAAGGCCGGGCGACGGCGGCGTCGCTGGCGGCCCGGCTGGCGAAGGAAGTGGCGTCGCTGCCGGTTAAAATGTTCCTCAATATCAACGCACCGGCGCGGTCGCTTGCGGAGATAGACGGCGTCCGCATCACGCGGCTGGCGCGGGCGAGCCACATCAATACCGTCAACGAGACGGCGAGCGGCCCGCTGCGGCAATTCCGGATGGTGCGCTCGCGGCTGGCGGACACCGAGAAGGTGGGGACGGACATCGAGGCTATCGAAGCCGGCGCGGTCTCCATCACGGCGCTCTACACGAGCCTCTTGGACAAGCCGCCCCAGCGTATTTTGAAGAAAATCGTGGCGGACCTGTCCCGCGAATTGTGGGGGATGTCCACGTAGTATGCGGCATCATGTCGGGACGGACATCATCGAGATCCACCGCATCGCCGGGGCCATCGCGCAGTACGGTGAGCGGTTCCTGAACCGCGTCTACACCGAAAAGGAGCGCGCCTTCTGCGGCACCCGGGCGCACTCTTTGGCCGCCAGCTTCGCCAGCAAGGAAGCGGTGATGAAGGTGCTCGGCACCGGCAACCGGGGCGTGGCCTGGCGGGAGGTGGAGACGCTCTACCACCCGAGCGGCAAGCCGTACATCGTGCTCCACGGCCGGGCGAGGGCGGAAGCCGTAAAACTCGGCATCGTGGAGATAGACGTCACCCTGTCGCACTCCCGGGAGTACGCCACCGCCGTGGCGATCGGGGTGACGGGAGACTAGACTTTTTTACGCTCATCCTGAGCCTGTCGAAGGACGAGCGCCGTGTATTACCGCTCCCACACCACCTGCCCGCCCACCATCGTCAGGTCTACCGTGATATCCTTGATGGCCCCGGGGTCGCCGGCGGTGGGATCGGCGCTGAGCAGGGCCATGTCGGCGAGCTTGCCGGCCGCCAGGCTGCCCTTGCGTGGCTCCTCGAAACTGGCGTGGGCGGCATTGAGCGTGTACATCCGCAGTGCGGCCTCCGGCGTGATGGCCTCCTCCGGCACGACCTCCTGCCCGGTAGCGGCCTTGCGGGTGACGGCGGCGTAGAGCCCCACGAGCGGGTTGTTCGGGATGACCGGCGCGTCCGAGCTGGCGGCGATCATGATGCCCTTACGGAGCGGCGAGCGGAGCGGGTAGAGATACGGCTGCTGCGAGACGGGGACGGTGGCCAGGTAGCGTTCCCCGTTGTAGTACACGAGCGGCGGCTGCGTCACGATGACCGCCCCGAGCTTCCGGAGCCGCTCCAGCAGCTCCGGCGGGCACTCGCCGCAGTGCTCGACGCGGTGCCGGTGGCCGTTGGGCCGGTCGTGGGCGTTGATGTACTCCAGCGCCTCGGCCACGGCCCGGACGGTGCTCTCGGCCACGGCGTGGAAGGCGAGCTGGTAGCCGGCGCTGTGTATCTCCAGCGCCGTATCGTTCAGCTCGTCCTGGGGCGGGTCCACGCCGGCATCGTTGACGCCGAGCATGATCTTCACCGCGCCGAGCTGCATCAGGTCGTCACCGGCGCGGGTCTTGAGTCCGTATTCGCTGAAGTCCCGCCAGTGCGGCGAGCCGGCCATCATGGTGAGGCGGGAGCGCAGGTCCCGGTTGAGGATGAAGCCGCACATTTTCTCCCAGCGGTCGAGCCCGTTGGTGGCGGTGGCTTCCTGGAGGGAGGTGATGCCCTGCGACAGGAAGAGGCGGTCGGCCCGGCGGAGGCTCTCTTTCAGCGTATCGCCTTCCAGCGGCGGCAGCACCTTGTTGCGGATAGCGCCGAGCATGTTGTAGAGGATGCCGTTCGGTTCGCCGGTGGCCAGGTCGCGCTCGATGCGCCCGCCCGGCGGCTCCGGCGTCTCCGGCCCGATGCCGGCCAGTTCGAGGGCCTTCGAGTTGAGCACGCAGGCGTGGAGAGAGCGGTGGCTGAGGATGACCGGATGCTCCGGGGCGGCCTCGTCGAGGTCGGCGCGGGTGGGACAGCGGTGGCCTTCCAGGTAGAACTCGTTGTAGCCGAAACCGTGCAGGGGCGTGCCGGGCGGCGTCTCACTCGCCCGGGCGCGGACGGCCTGCTTGATGTCCGCGACGGACCTGACGGCTGCCGGTGAGACGTCGATGCTCACCAGGTTGAGGAGCAGCGAGAAGAGGTGGAAGTGGGCGTCATTGAAGCCGGGGACGAGGGTCTTGCCCTCGCAGTCGATGACGCGGGTGCGGGGGCCGGTGAGGGAGTCGTAGTCGGTCTCGTCGCCGACGGCCATGATGGTGACGTCCTCGGTGGCGACGAGCGTGGCGCGGGGCCGGGCGGGGTCCATGGTGATGACGTTGGCGTTGCGGAGGATGATATCGGCGGGCATGGCGGACCCCTTTTGACCGTGCGTTCCAATCCCAGTATACTATTGATGCCGCCACCCCGCAAAACGAAAGAAAAACGGACATGATCGCCACCCGCGCCGAAATACGGGAAGTGACCCGCGAGTCCCTCGAAGCCAACGCCGCATTGATACGCCGCAGCTACCAGACGGTGGCCGACGAGATGGGCATCACGCCGGAGAACGCGCCGCGCTACACGGCCTTCATCACGGCGGAGAAGCTCGGCGAGGAGCGGGACGCGGGCGGCACCTTCTACGGGCTGTTCCTCGATGGGATCCAGGCAGGTTTCGTGTCGGTCCAGCGGGACGAGGAAGGGCTGTGGCACATGAGGAGGCTGGCGGTGTTGCCGGAGTACCGGAACCGGGGACTCGGCCGGCAGCTCATCGATAGAGTCATCGTACATGCCAGGGAGCACGGCGCCGCCAAGCTGCATATCGGCATCGTCCACGAGCAGCAGGGCCTCAGGGAGTGGTACGAAAGCATGGGGTTCCGCACCTACCGTACCTTCACCGTGGACCACCTGCCGTTCCGCGTGAGCCTGCTGGCCATGCGGCTGGACGGAGCGCAGCAGGAGGACTGACCGATGCCTGATTGGGACGCCATCATCGTGGGGGGCGGGCCGGCCGGCCTGACGGCCGGGTTGTACCTGGGCCGGGCCAGGCGCCGGGTGCTGCTGCTGGAGAAGGAAACGCCGGGCGGCTACATCCGCAACATCGAGCTCATCGAGAACTACCCCGGTTTTTCATCCGGCGTTGCCGGGGCGAAACTGGCCGCCGAGATGACCGCCCAGGCCCGGCAGTACGGGCTGGAGACCGCCATCGGCGAGGTCACCGGACTGGAGGCATTTTCCGATACGCAGTACGTCACCTGCGCCGACGGGCGGGGCTACACGACCGGTGTCGTCATCTTCGCTGGGGGGTCGAAAAACAAGAAGCTGAACGTCCCCGGCGAGGCGGAGCTGGCCGGCAAGGGCGTCTTCGAGTGCGCCTTCTGCGACGGCGGGCACTTCGCCGGGAAAACAGTGGCGGTCTGCGGCGGCGGCGACGCCGGTGTGACCGAGGCGCTCTACCTGGCGCGCATCGCGTCCAGGGTCATCGTGCTGGAAGCCATGCCGCAGCTCACGGCGACCGGCGTGCTCTGCGACCGGCTGGCGGACGCGCCGAACATCGAGTCCCGCTGCGGGCAGCGGGTCACCGCCATCAACGGGACGGATCAGGTGGAAGGCATCACCCTGTCCGGCCCGGGCGGCGAAGAGACCGTGCCGGTGGACGGGGTGCTCGTGCACATCGGGCTGGAACCGAACACCGGCTACCTGGACGGCATCGTCGAGCTGGACAAAAGCGGGCAGATCGTCGTCGATGAGCAGCTCGTCACTGATGTGCCCGGCGTGCTGGCGGCCGGGGACATCCGGAGCGGCTCGCCGCGGCAGGTGGTGACGGCGGTGGGGGACGGGGCGCTGGCGGGCATCACGGCGGTGCGGCTGCTCCAGCAGATGGAGTGAGAGCGTGGAGCTCTACCACGTGCGGCGGCCGGAGGGACCAAAGAGGCCGGTGGTGGCCAGCCTGCCGCACAGCGGCCGCTATGTGCCGCCGGGCCTCGCCTGGCAGTTCACGCGCAGCCCGCGCCCCTTCCTCTTCGGCACCGACTGGCACCTGGGGCAGCTCTACGAGTTCCTCCCGGAGCTCGGGATAACGGTCATCGAGGCGACCCACAGCCGCTACGTGGTGGACCTCAACCGCAACCTCGACGAACCCGTCTTCGGGCATCACAACACCTCCGCCATCTACGCCAGGACGACGCGCGGCGAAGCACTCTACGATATCGAGCCGGCGCAGACGGAGCTGAGCGGCCGCATCTTCCGCTACTACCTGCCGTACCACCGGGCGCTCTCCGACCTGGTGGAGGAGACGGTCCGGGAGCAGGGGCGGGCGGTGCTGCTCGACCTGCACAGCTTCGGCATGGCCGACCCGCAGTCGGACATCGTGCTCGGCGACGTCAACGGCACGAGCTGCCCGCCGGCGCTGACCGCTGCCTTCGAGCAGGCGCTCAAGGGGCAGGGCTTCGGCGTGGCCCGCAACGACCGCTGGACGGGCGGCTACATCACCCAGCGTTTCGGGGCGCGGGAAGGCGCGGACGCATTACAGATCGAGCTGAAGGTGCGTGCCTACCTGGAAGGGCCGTACGTGGACGAGAAGATGAGCGGAGACCCGGACTCGGAAATCTTCCGGGAGGCGGGCAGGAGGCTGCGGGCGGCGTTCGAAGAGGTGCTGGAGGGGCTGTTGCCCCCGCTCACTTGATGGGCTCTGCCCGAAATGTCACTCTGAGGAAACGGCGCGACCGAAGAACTCCGTCGAGGTACATCCCCGTCATTCCTGCACGGGCCGGAATCAAAACCCTCCCTTGAAAAGCGACAAAATTCCCTTGACATTAGAACAAATGTACTGCATAATCATGCTGCGGCTGCAAAAACGTCGCCGCGCGGGGGTGTAGTGCGCCTGAAAACTCGCGATTTCCAATCGTAACCGGGC
>CAZOMF010000145.1:0-6212 GCA_964580635.1 uncultured Dehalococcoidaceae bacterium | reverse complement strand
AGGCCAGGTCCACCCGCGCGATGACGATATCGCCGGCCTTGGCGTCCGTGCCGGATTTCTCGGACAGGATTTTTTCAGCTAAGGTCTTTCCCATTTCGCTCCTCTGGAACCATTATAAAGGGTAAACGGGGCTGGTGTCATTCGGTAAGAAGTCAAAACTGAAAAGTCAAAGGTTAAAGGTACAGGATAAAAGCCAAAAGTATCACTCATGGAGGGGCGGGGCACTTTTGACCTTTGCCCTTTAACCTTTGAGTTCTTAACCTACATCGGGATGTTGCCGTGCTTCTTCCAGGGCCGCGTCTCTTTCTTGTTCCTCAGAGCTTCCAGTGCGGTGATGATGTGGGCGCGGGTGGTGCGCGGCTCCACGACGGCGTTGATGTAGCCCATGCTGGCGGCCACGTAGGGGTTGTAGAGGAGCTCGCTGTACTCCGCCACCTTCTTCGCCTTCATGGCGGCGGGGTCGTCGGCGTTCTTAATGTCGCGCGCGAAGATGATCTCCGCGGCGGCCTCAGCCCCCATGACGGCTATCTCCGCCTGCGGCCAGGCCATGATGTAGTCCGCCCCGAGGCCCTGGCTGCACATGGCGATGTAGGCGCCGCCGTAGGCCTTCCGGGTGATGAGGGTTATCTTGGGTACGGTGGCCTCCGCGTAGCACCAGAGCATCTTGGCGCCGTGCCGGATGATGCCGCCCCACTCCTGGTGGCTGCCGGGCATGAAGCCCGGCACGTCGGCGATGGTCAGCAGCGGGATGTTGAAGGCGTCGCAGAAGCGGATGAAGCGGGTGGCCTTGTCGGACGCGTTGATGTCCAGCACGCCGGCCAGGAACTTGGGCTGGTTGGCGATGATGCCGATCACCTCGCCGTTGATGCGGGCGAAGCAGGTGATGAGGTTCTGCGCCCACTGGCGGGAGGGTTCCAGGAACTCGCCGCCGTCCACGATTCCCTTGATGACGTCCTTCATGTCGTAGGCCCGGTTGGACGCCTCCGGCATCAGGGTAGTGAGGGTTTCGCCGGTGGGGTCCGGCGGCTTGACCGGCGCGGCGGACGGGGCTTTCTCCTCGTTATTGGAGGGCAGGTAAGCCAGCAGCCGCTTGATCTGGTCGATGGACTCCTCGTCGGAGTTGGCGGTGAACTGGGTAACGCCGCTCTTGGTGGCGTGGGTCACCGCGCCGCCGAGGGCCTCGTTCTCGATCTCCTCCCCGATGACGGACTTGACCACGGCGCTGCCGGTGATGAACATGTAGCTCGTCTTCTTGACCATGAAGATAAAGTCCGTCATGGCCGGGGAGTAGACGGCGCCGCCGGCGGAGGGCCCCATGATGGCGGAGAGCTGCGGGATGACGCCGGAGGCGATGGAGTTGCGGTAGAAGATGTTGGAGTAGCCGTCCAGGGCGTTGATGCCCTCCTGGATGCGGGCGCCGCCGCTGTCGATGAAGCCGACTACCGGGACCTTCATCTTCAGTGCGAGGTCCATGACCCGGCATATCTTCCTGGCGTGCATCTCTCCCAGGGTGCCGGCGCGGGCGGTGAAGTCCTGGGCGTAGGCGCAGACGGTGCGGCCGGCTACCTTGCCGAAGCCGGTGACGACGCCGTCCGCCTGGATGACGGTCTTGTCCATGCCGAAGTTGACGGCGTGGTGTTTCACGAAGAGGTCTATTTCCTCGAAGGTGTCCGGGTCGAAGAAATATGCCAGGCGCTCGCGGGCGGTCAGCTTGCCGGAGGCGTGCTGTTTCTCGATGGCCTTCTCGCCGCCGCCGGCCTTGAGTCCTTTTTCAAGAGCGTTAAGTTGTTCCGTCTTTTCGTTCAAAGCGGGTGCTCCTCGGATAATTTGAAGCTAAACAATTGTACCATGCGAAGAAAACACCGGGCAAATACGAACTGGAGTTCATAAACTACAGTGCGTACTTTAATCGAGGTCGCGCAGCCGGGGCGAAAAAACTATGTACGCGACCGAGACCGCCGCGAAGATTATGGCGAAGCCCCCGATGGCCCACTGGATACCGACACCCTCCGCCAGAATGCCGGCGAAGAAGGTGCCGAGGCTGGAAAGCCCGATGCCCATCATCATGAAGCTCATCACCCGGCCGCGGTATTCCGGTTCCGTGTAGGCCTGGGCAAGGGTGTTGCCGGCGCCGCGGTTGCCGGCTTGGCCCAGACCGACGAAGATGACCGTGACGAGGGACAGCCACATGACCGTAGAAAAGCCGAAGCCGATAAGCCCCAGCGCCATGATGAGGCCGGAGACGAGCATGATGAGGCCGCGTTTCCGGTCCGGACTGGAGGCCAGCAGCAGCGAGCCGACTATAGCGCCGCCGCCGGAGACACTCATGAGCACGCCCAGGCCGCCCTCGCCGACGTGGAGGATATCGACGGTGATCATCGGCATGAGCTGCATGAACGGCATGCCGCATATCATGCTGACGAGCGTAAAGATGAGGATGTGGAGCATCGTCTTCTTTCGTCGGATATGGCTGAACCCGTCGATGATGTCCTTCCAGGCGCTCCGGCCCTCGCTCAGCTTCTGGGCGGTCCGCGGCATCAGGTACATGCAGACCGCGGCGAAGACGTACATGCCGGCCATGATGTAGTAGATATCCGCGAAGCCGAAGGCCTCCATGAGGAACCCCGATGCCGCCGGGGCCAGGATGCGGAAGGTGTTCATGCCCATCATGTTGAGAGAGATGGCGTTCATGAGCTGCTTGGATTCCACGATCTCCGCGATGATGGCCTGGCGGGCCGGCATCATCAGGCCCATAATGGCGCCTTGGATGACGGACGCCACGATGAGTATCCACCAGGAGTTGGGGATGGACTCGCTCAGGTAGCCGAGCGTGAGGCACACGCCCACCGCGGCGGAGGTGATCCCGGAGGCTATCATGCCGTAGAGAAGGATGTACTTCTTGTGGATGCGGTCCGCGATGGCCCCGCCCCACAGGGAGAAGATGATCATGGGGATGGCGTTGGCCAGGGCCGCCAGCCCGAGCACGAAGCCCGAATCGCTGATGACATAGGTCACGTACGACCGCGCCAGCATCCCCATGTTCATGGAGGCCCACTGGCCGGCCATGCCGACGTAGTAGAGCCGGAAGGTGCCGTTGCTCAGCGAGGAGAACGTGCGTATGCTGGTGAGACGGCGCATCAGCCATCCCCCCTGCGGCGAAGCGGCACGACGCTGGCCGGAGGCTCGGCGGAGGTCCCGGGTCGGTCGGTCACGGAGTAGACGCGGCGTCCCCTAGAAACGGGAGTACCGCTCTTCCTTCCACGGGTCGCCGCGCCGGTGGTAGCCATTGGACTCCCAGAACCCGAGCACCTCGTGGTCCGTGAAGGTCAGTCCGGTGACCCACTTGGCGGACTTCCAGAAATAGAGCCGCGGCACCACGAGCCGCACCGGGGCGCCGTGCTCGGCGGAGATAGGCTGGCCGTCGTGCACTGTAGCGAAGAGGACGTCCGGCTGGAAAAAGTCGTCGAGGGCCAGGCCGGTCGTGAAGCCGCCGGCGCCGTGGACGGTAACGTGGGTGGCCTCCGGCTTGATGATCGTCAGGCCACGGACGGCCCCGCTGCTGACGCCGTGCCAGGTGTTATCGTAGTGGGACCAGCGGGTGACGCAGTGGATATCGGAGAACACCTCTATCTGCGGCAGCGCCTGGAACTGCTCCCAGGACAGGACGATCTCCTGGTCCACCAGGCCGTTGATGGTCAGCGTCCAGCCGGCGGTGTCCACGTGGTGGACGCTGCCGTAGTGGAGCACCGGCCAGCGGTCGGTGGCGTGCTGACCGGGCGGGAGGCGGTTTTCACGGCGGGTATCCGGGCTGATGATCCTGTCCATCGTTCGGTCCGATACGATATATCGAATACCCTATCATAGCATACGGGAGGCACGGTGGGAAATGGCGATTTCCGGCAAATTTACGCGGGGAGCCATGAGGACTATGGCAAGGCTTCGTCCAGCGTAAAAATCACTTTATCGCCGTCCCGGAGACCGAGGCCGGTGCGCAGGTGGTGCGGGCTGACCAGTTCGGCATAGCGATGGACGTCTGTCACCCAGGTGAAGATGAGCAGGCAGGCCGGGACGTTCCCGGCCACGGTGATGCGGTGGAAATAGAGGCCCATCTCCCCATGGAACGGGATGCCCTGTGAGGCCGGGTCGAACTCCCAGCCGATCTCTGAAAACAGTGCGTAGTGCAGCAACGCCGGATCGATGGGAGAGACCAGTTCCACGTTCAGCGTGCCGGGGACGAGGTCGAGCCCGCAGAGCCGGTTGAATTTTTCCAGCACCCCGGGGCGCGACATCTCGACGGCGCCCAGGCCGCGTCCCGTTCTGACGATGCCGGCATGAACTTCGTTCGTACTCACGGTCTTTCAGTCATCGGTAACGACGAAAACGGCGCCCTCGCCGGTCTCGCGGGAGGCGACGGCGAGCAGGTCGTACGCCGGCCCCGGCACCACGCAGACGTTGCTCGGGCCTTTACCGGCCTCGATGGTCTCTTTAACGAACTCGCCGTTCCTGAAGCGGAGCACGAACAGCTCCCGCCGGCCCTCCCGGTTGCCCCCGAGGAACGCCGGCCCTCCGCGGAGTGCGCCACCCCGGATAGCGTGGCAGAAGGGCAGCGGCTCCGGGATACGGTAGAGCGGCTCGTACGCGGAACCCCGGGGCTTGTAGACGGTGAACGTATCGCCGTGGAAGGGCTCGATGGCGGCCAGCTCGTCGAGGCCGTCGCCGTCGATATCGCACACGGCGATGTCCGAGACCGGCCTGTCGAATATCTGCCGCACCGCCCACGTTCCGCCCGGCCGCTCCGGGGGCGCCAGTTCGTACAATCCTTCTTCCCCCGAGACGAGGACAGCCTTGCCGCCGTCCGTGATGCAGAAGCCGTGGTTCTTGTGGAGCGCCGGCAGGACGGGACTCAAGGCGGGCGGCGAAAAATCGTCATTCAACTCACCGGCCAGCACGGCGCCGGGCGAGCGCCAGTCGTCCACGTATTCCTTTCCGGAGCAGAGCGTGGCGGCGACCAGGTAGCGCGTACCGGACCCTTCTATCAGGCCGAAGCGGTGCACGAAGGGCAGTTCCAGGAACGGCTCCACCGTCCAGCCCCCGGTGCCCCGCCGTACCCGGACGATGCCGGCCCCCTCCGCCTTGAAGTCCGGGAAGAACCCCTGCACGGCCAGGAGATCGCCGTCGGTGCCCGGCAGCGGCACGAGGGACATGGTGCCGCCGGGACCGCTCCAGACCGTTTCCCTATCGCCGGTCACCGGATCGACGGCATAGCACGGTCCGGGACCGTCCGGGGCGAACAGCAGCCTGACCGTGCCGCCGACGGTTACCGCGCCGGCGGCGTAGCAGAGGGGCAGCTCGACGGTTATCCGTTTCTCGAACCGCATCACGCTAGAACCGGTCGTCGATGGGCGTGCGCACCAGGTCGGGCGGGAAATCGTCCACCTTGTTGCCGACGATGGTATAGTCCTTCTTCTCCCCGGTGAAGCGGCCCTCGAGCTCCATGTAGGCCTGCGGGTCGAAGAGCGGCGTGGCGCTGTCACCCATGACGCCGGTGGCGTCTTGCTTGTCGCAGGTGTAGAGCACGCCCTGCTGAGCGAAGTTCTTCTTTCCGTGCTCCAGCATCCCGTCCATGGCCGCCTTGAGCAGGTAGTGCATGGTCATGAAGTTGAAACCGAGCGGGAAGATCTCCTCGACGGTCACCTCCGGCACGCCGTCCTTTCCCTTCACGTCCGGGTACATCTTCCAGCCGGGCACGTGCTGCGAGACGTATTTCGCATCTTCGAGACTGCTGAGATTGACGACGGTGGACATCTCCGCGCCGAGCTGGTGGGCGGCCTTGCAGCGGTAGCAGCCCTCGTCGAGCTGGGTGGCCGGGTCGGCGTTGGTGCGGGCGATGAGGAGGCAGTCCGTCCCCTTGAGCGCGGCCACGGCGGCCTTGACCTTCTCGAAGTACTTCTCCCGGGGCAGCAGGCCGGTCGTCTCCTCCATGTCACCGGCGTCCTCGAGTTGCACGGCCTGGGCGCCCGCCCGGGCCAGCCGCTTGACGGTCCGGTAGACGGCTAGCGGCCCGCCGTAGCCGTCCTCGATGTCCACCGCGAAAGCGAGCGGCGAGGACTGCGCGATGCGGCTGACGACCCACTCGATGTCCGTCAGGCCGGAAAAACCGTAGTCCACCATGCCGTTCATGGCGAGGGAGACCTCGCCGCCGGACAGCATCA
>CAZOMF010000144.1:0-6293 GCA_964580635.1 uncultured Dehalococcoidaceae bacterium | reverse complement strand
TGCCGTCGCGGTAGATGGTGATGCCCTTGAGGCCCTCCTCGTAGGCGAGCATGTAGGCCCGGCCGATGTCCTCCCGCGTGGCCTCGTTGGGGAAGTTGATGGTCTTGGAGACCGCGTTGTCCGTGTTGCGCTGGAAGGCCGCCTGCATCTTCACGTGCCACTCCGGCGTTATCTCGTGCGCCGTGACGAAGACCTTCTTGACGTCCGCGGGCACGTCCTCCATGTCGCTGAGGTGGGCGCCGTCAGCGAGGCGCTGCATGAGCTCTCTGGAGTAGAAGCCGCCCTGCCGGGCCGCCGCCTCGAAGTACGGGTTCACCTCGACGAAGGCCGTCCCGTCGAGCACCGTCTTGGTGTAGCTCAGCGCGAACAGCGGCTCGATGCCGCTCGAGCACCCGGCAATCATGCTGAGCGTGCCCGTCGGCGCGATGGTCGTGCGCGTCGCGTTGCGCAGCCGCACGCCGCCGTCCGGGTTATTGTAGATGCTGCCTTCCCAGGCCGGGAACACGCCGCGGCTGCCCGCCAGCTCGCTGCTGGCCTGGGTCGCCTCGTCGTTGACGTAGCGCATCACGTCCTCGGCCAGCGCGATGGCCTTCTCGGAGTTGTAGGGGATGCCGAGCAGCATGAGCAAGTCCGCGAACCCCATGATGCCGAGGCCTATCTTCCGCGTCTCCTTCGTCCGCTGCTCGATTTCCGGCAGCGGGAACTTGTTGACGTCGATGACGTCGTCGAGGAAGCGCACCGCCGTCCGCACCACCTGCCCGAGCTTGGCCTTGTCGAGCACGTTCTTGCCGCCCTTGACGCCGATCATCCGGGAAAGGTTGATGGAGGCCAGGTTGCAGCTCTCATACGGCAGCAGCGGCTGCTCCCCGCAGGGGTTGGTGCTCTCGATGCGCCCGAGCTGCGGCGTCGGGTTGTCCTGATTGATGCGGTCGATGAAGACGATGCCCGGGTCGCCGTTCCGCCACGCGTGGTCGACGATGGTATCGAACACCTCTTTGGCGTTGAGGCGCTTCGTCACCTCGCCGGTCCGCGGGTTCACCAGGTCGTAGTCTTCCTCGGCCCTGACCGCCTCCATGAACGTCTCCGTCAGCGCCACGGAGATGTTGAAGTTCGTCAGTTTGGTGCTGTCTTCCTTGGCGGTGATGAACTTCTCGATGTCCGGGTGGTCGATGTTCAAAATGCCCATGTTGGCGCCGCGCCGCGTGCCGCCCTGCTTGATGACGTCGGTGGCGGTATCGAAGGCGCGGATAAAGGAGACCGGCCCGCTCGCCACGCCGCCGGTAGAGCCGACGCGGTCGTTCTCCGGCCGGAGCCGCGAGAAGGAAAAGCCGGTGCCGCCGCCGCTCTGGTGGATAAGCGCCGTGTACTTCACCGCGTCGAAGATGGAGTCCATGGAGTCCTCCACCGGCAGCACGAAGCAGGCGCTCAGCTGGCCGAGCTCCCGGCCGGCGTTCATCAGCGTCGGCGAGTTGGGCAGGAACTCGAGCTTCGTCATCAGCCGGTAGAACTCGTCCTCGATGGCCTGGACGTTGGCCTCCGGGTCGTACCGGAGCTCCGCCTGCGCCACGTGGTGCGCGACCCGCCGGAACATCTCCTCCGGCGTCTCGATGACGTTGCCCTGCTTGTCTTTGATCAGGTACCTCCGCTGCAGGACCTGGAGGGCGGTGTCCGTCAGGTCGATGCCGTTCTCGGCGTCCGTGGCGGGTATGATGAGTGGAGCGGCTTTCTCCATGATTGCTGGTGCCTCCTGTTCTTGTGGCGTTCCCGCCGGCTCGTTCGCCTCCGGCTGGGCCGCGTTGAGTACTTCCATGACCATTGCTTCTATCTCGGTCTCGCTGGGGAGCCGCTGCACGCGGTGCGCCTCCCGGTCCACCATGTCTTCCATGCCCGGCAATGTCGGCAGGTAGTCCGCCTGCGCCTTCTCCAGCCGCTCGATGACCTGCGTGGTCAGTTTTTCCACCAGCTTCCGGTCCCGGATGCCCATCGCCTCCGCGTTGGCGAAGACGATGCGCGCCACCTGGTTCCGGTTCACCGGCGTTCCCTTTCGACCGGCTTTCACTTCTTCACCCTCCCCGCCGCCTTCGGGCCGGCCGCTGCCTTGTCCGGCGGCAGCAGCGGCAGCTGCGCCCGGCTGGTCATGGCCGGGTACTCCGCCAGCGTGTCCACCTCTTCCTTGAGCATGGTGATGTCCGCGAAGTCACGGTATACACTCGCGAAGCGGATGTAGGCGATGTGGTCGAGCCCCTTCAGCTTGCCCATCACCCGGTCCCCGATGTCCTTGCTCGGTATATCGGTGCGTCCCGTCTGGTACAGCTCCATCTCGATGTTGTCCACGACGGTTTCCAGGGTCTCCCCGGTCAGCGGCCGCTTCTCGCAGGCCTTTCTCACGCCCGCCAGCAGTTTCTCCCGGTTGAACTCCTCGCGGCGCCCGTCCTTCTTGACGACGTAGAGGCCGCCCGGCTGGAGCCGCTCGTAAGTGGTGAAGCGCAGCCCGCAGGCCAGGCACTGCCGCCGCCGGCGGATGCCGTCGTTGACGTCTCGGGAGTCCATCACCCGCGAGTCATAGTGGCCGCAATACGGGCAGTTCAAATTCCTCTCTCCTACAGCATATGGTAGCAAGCCCCCTAATTAAACACCAGATGTTGTGCCCTGTCAATAGTCGTTTGGTACGACGCCCCGCCCGCCGATTGTTAAAAAAATGTGGCATTTGCCCCGGCCGCGGTTGTTAGGAACCGGTTAACAATCAGTTAAATTGATGTTAAGTCCCGCGTTTTATCTTGTGTCCCGCCGGACCCCGCTGATAGCATTAAAACGTACCCCCTCCCCGAAAGGAAGCCGTATGAGGACCGTGCTCTTCGTTTGTGTCCATAACGCCGGCCGCAGCCAGATGGCGGCCGCGTTTTTCAATCAGCGTGCCGGTGGCAAAGCCGTTGCTATATCCGCCGGCACCCGGCCCGCCGGGACCGTCAACCCGGTTGTGGTCGAGGCCATGAAAGAAGCCGGCCTGGATATCTCCGCCGCCAGACCGCAGATGCTCACACCGGAGATGGCCCGGGACGCCGAGAAAATGATCACCATGGGCTGCGGCGCGGACGCCGGGGCCGTCTGCCCGGCCTCCTTCATCGAGACCGAGGACTGGCAGCTCGACGACCCCGCCGGCCAGCCCATCGAGATCGTCCGCCGCATCCGCGACGACGTGAAGTCCCACGTCGAGCTTCTGCTCAAGGAAATGAAACTGGTATAATCCGGCGGGACCTGACGTTATGACAAGAATGGAAATCGCCGCTTCGCCGCGCCTGTCCTTCCTGGACCGGCTCCTGACCCTCTGGATATTCCTCGCCATGGCCCTCGGGGTGAGCCTCGGCTACTTCATCCCGGCCACGGCGGACTTCATCGATGTCTTCAAGGTCGGCACCACCTCCATACCCATCGCCATCGGCCTCATCCTCATGATGTACCCGCCCCTTGCCAAGGTCCGCTACGAGGAGCTCGGCGAGGTCTTCCGCAACTGGCGCGTCCTCGGCCTGTCCCTGCTCCAGAACTGGGTCATCGGCCCGGTCCTGATGTTCTTCCTGGCCATCCTCTTCCTCGGCAAGCTCTGGCCGCTCCCGGCCTACATGGAAGGCCTCATCATGATCGGCCTGGCCCGCTGCATCGCCATGGTCATCGTCTGGAACGAGCTGGCCGAGGGCGACCACGACTACGCCGCCGGCCTCGTCGCCTTCAACTCCGTCTTCCAGATCCTGTTCTACTCCATCTACGCCTACATCTTCATCACCGTGTTGCCTCGCTGGTTCGGGCTGGAAGGCGCCGCCGTCAACATCTCAATGCTGGACATCGCCCGTTCGGTGGCCATCTACCTCGGCATCCCCTTCTTCGGCGGCATGCTGACCCGTTTCGTGATGCTGAAGACCCGGGGACGCGACTGGTACGAGCAGAAATTCATCCCGCGCATCAGCCCCGTCACCCTCGTGGCGCTGCTTTTTACCATCGTCGTCATGTTCTCCCTCAAGGGCGATGTTATCGTCAAGCTCCCGCTCGACGTCGTCAAGATAGCCGTGCCGCTCCTCATCTACTTCGTGGTGATGTTCCTCGTCTCGTTCTGGATGGGCAAGCGTATCGGCGCGGACTACTCCCGCACGGCCACCATCGCCTTCACCGCCGCCAGCAACAACTTCGAGCTCGCCATCGCCGTGGCGGTGGCCGTCTTCGGTATCGGCTCCGGCCAGGCCTTCGCCGCCGTCATCGGTCCCCTCGTCGAGGTCCCCGTCCTCATCTCCCTCGTCAACGTCGCCCTCTTCTTCCAGCGCCGCTACTTCCCCGCCGCGGCCCGCTCTTCCCTGACCTCTACGTCATTCCCGCGAAAGCGTAAATCCAGTTGACGTTGTGTTTCAAGGATTCCGGGTTTACGCCGAAGATGACCCCGGCCCCGACTCCTGCCTATTTGAATATCCCCCTGACGTTCTTCTAGAATGAAAGCTATGGCGCCGGCATCATCAACGTCCTGCCGGTTTATCCCTGACCTTCGAGAGGTGGAAGGACGAAATACATGAGCATTATCGGTTTCAGCAGCGGCGGTACGGGCCGGGTCGGCAATACGGACCGCCTAGTGCGCGCCATCCTGGAGAAAAGCGGCCGGCCGCATACGTACGTCAAGCTGACCGACCTCACCTTCTCGGGCTGCAAGGGCTGTTCGTACCTCTGCGCCCCGGACCGGCTCTGCCATCTCGAGGACGATGCCACGCCGTACTACCGGATGATAAAGGAGGCGGACGCCGTGGTGCTCGGGAGCCCGGTCTATTCCGGCAGCATCAACGGCATCGCCAACAGCTTCATCGAGCGCTTCTTTGGCTACCGGCACGTCACTCCCGCCCTGAAGGACAAGCCCTTCGTGCTGGCCGTCTGCGGGTTCCGGCGTATCGAACAGGCCGTGGAACAGCTCCAGCGCAAGCTGAAGTTCAATGGCATCGATGTCATCGATACCGTGACCTACCTGTCCGAGGGGCCGCCGTGCCTCGTCTGCGGCCGCCACCGGGAATGTTCCATCGGGGGGCTGTACGGCATGATCGGCGATGCGGCCCGCACGCTGGAAATAACTCCGGAATGTTTCCATGCCTGGGAGGACGACCCGGACGTAGTGAGCGCGGTAGAAGCGGCCGCCGCGAAACTCAGGGACCTCTAACATCTTCCTTCTCCGTTCACGGAGCGGGCCGGGGCGAGGTCTCCCTTCCTCTCAGCACGTAAATCCCGCTCAGCGCCCGCAGGTTCGGCCGCCACCGCACCCGCCGCCCGCCGGACGTGTACCGCTCCTGCGTGACGGCTATTCCCTGTTCCCGGCAGTAGTCCGTGAAGTCGGACAGGCTGAGGAAGTGCAGGTTCGGCGTGTCGTGCCAGCGGTAGGGCAGCGAGGCGGTCACCGGCGTGTGGCCCCGGAAGAATATCTGGCTCCGCGCCTTCCAGTGGGCGAAGTTCGGTATCTTGACGATGACCTCCCTGCCCACCCGCAAGGCTTCGCGCAGGGCCGTTTCCGGGTGCCTGACCTGCGGGAAACTCCCGTTGAAAATGACGCAGTCGAACGCCCCGTCACCGTACTCGGGCAGGTCGGTATCGATGTCCCCGTGCAGCACGCTCAGCCCCCGCGAGACGCAGGCGTAGATGGCCTGCTCGTCCGCCTCGATGCCCTGCACGCGGCACCCCTTTTCCCTCACGAGCTTCTCGAGCAGCTCCCCATCCCCGCAGCCCAGGTCGAGCACGGACGCCTGCCGTTTCACCAGGTCCGCGATTATCTCATTATCGAGCGCCGTCCCCTCAGATCTCATAGCTCTCCGCCTCGACCGGCTGGCCGCCGCTTACCCGCTCCAGGAAGTGCCGTACCAGCCGCGTCTCCTCCTCCGTTTCCAGCAGGAAGGCGTCGTGCCCGTAGCTCGACTCTATCTCGCAGTAGGTGGCGTCGAGCCCGGCCAGCTTGCAGGCCTTGATGATGTCCCGCGTCTGGTAGGCCGGGTAGAGCCAGTCGGACGCGAAGGCGATGACGAGCACCTGCGCGTCGATGCCGGTAAACGTCTCTCCCAGCCGCTTGCCCCGTGTCGCATCGTAGTCGTCCATGGCCCGCGTGATGTGGAGGTAGGAGTTGGCGTCGAACCGCCGCACGAACTTGTTCCCCTGGTGGTCCAGGTAGCTTTCCACCTCATAGCCGGGCCGGAACTTCCGCTCCTGCCAGCCCTCCCGGAACCGCCGCCCGAACTTGTGGGCCATGCTCACCTCGCTCATGTAGGTGATGTGCCCCACCATCC
>CAZOMF010000143.1:0-6313 GCA_964580635.1 uncultured Dehalococcoidaceae bacterium | reverse complement strand
TGAGGGCCATGCCCTTGACGGCGAAGTTGTTGCTCTCGGTGCCGCCGCTGGTGAAGAAAATCTCCTCCGGGTCGGCGTTGATGAGGGCGGCCACCTGCTCGCGGGCGGTATCGAGGGCCTCGCGGGCGGCATCGCCCCACTCGTGGAGGGAGGAGGGGTTGCCGAAATCATCGCCGAGGAACGGCATCATCGCCTCCCGGGCCTCCGGGAGCAGCGGCGTGGCCGCGGCGTTATCCATGTAGACTTTTTTCATTTTAATCCCCCTTTCCCTCGGAACCGCCGGGGGTCTATCTAGCCCCACTTTACTACCCGACAGGGACGCGACAAATGACTTTTATCTCACGTGCGATCAGGCGCCGGCCGGCGGCAGGACGCGTTGCTGGTGGGTGTAGACGTTCATTTTACCGCCGCGGACGAGCGCCACCAAGGTGATGCCGAGGGCGTCCGAGATGTCCACGCCGAGGTTCGTCGGGGCGGAGATGGAGACGAGCACCGGCACCTCGCGGCGGGCCACCTTGTGGAGGATTTCCGAGGTCACGCGGCCACTGGTGAGGATAATCTTGTCCCGGGTGGCGACGCCGTCCAGCAGGCACCTGCCGAATACCTTATCGATGGCGTTGTGGCGGCCGATGTCCTCGGCGAAGACGAGCAGGCCGCTTTCATCGCAGAGGGCGGCGCTGTGGACGCCATGGGTGTCCCTGTAGATGGACGAGGTCTGCTGGAACTCTTTTACCAAGCCGGCAATCCTATCAGACGAAATGGTCTCGGTGGAGTCCACCTTCAGGCTGCCCTCGTGAGCGGGGCTGTAGAACGAGATGCCGCGGCCGCAGCCGGTGGAAATAACGCGCTTGAAAATGACGTCCGGGTCGTTGTCCACGTCTTTCGCCGTTTCCACGCGGACGACGCCGCGGACCTCGTCCACGAAAACGTCCCGCACGTCGTCCCGGCCCTCGATGAACCCCTCCGAGGCCAGGAAGCCGACGACGAGGTACCTGAGGTCCTTCGGGTAGCAGAGCAAGGTGACCATCTCCCGGTTGTTGAGGACGATGGTGAGGGGGTACTCCCGGACGACGCTGCCGGCGACCTCCTCCGCACCCTCGGCGGAGATCTTCAGGACGGGGTACTCGACGGCTCCACCGTCGAGTGAGACCGTGCCGCGGGACTCCGGTATCTCCTGCGTCATGATTTCGCTTCCTTGACCGGTTTATAGATGGGGGACATGGCCCGCAGCTTGGCGACGATGCCGGGCAGGACCTCGAGCAAGCGGTCGATATCCTCCTCGGTCGTGTCCCTGCCCATGGTGAAGCGGAGGGAGCCGCGGGCGAGCTCCGGCGGGCAGGCGAGCGCCAGCATGACGTGGGAAGGGTCGAGGCTGCCGGACGAGCAGGCGGAGCCGCTCGAAGCGGCGATGCCCATGAGGTCCAGGTTGAGCAAAATGGCCTCGCCCTCGACGTAGGCGACACCGATGTTGACGTTGTTCGGCAGGCGCTGCGTCGGGTGGCCGTTGATATAGGTCTCCGGGATGGCGGCGACGAGGCCGTCGGCGAGACGGTCCCGCAAGGCAGTGAGGCGCGGCAGCTCGGTGGGCATCATTCGCGCGGCCACCTCGGCGGCCTTGCCGAAGCCGATAATGCCGGGGACATTCTCCGTCCCGGCCCGCCAGTTGCGCTCCTGGGCGCCGCCGTGCTGCATGGGCAAAATGGGGGTACCGGTGCGGATGTAGAGCGCGCCAATGCCCTTGGGGCCGTAGAGCTTGTGGGAGGAGATGGAGAGCAGGTCCACGCCGAGCTCATCCACGTTAACGGGGATGCGGCCGGTGGTCTGCACGGCATCGGTATGGAACACAACGCCGGCCTCTTTGGCAATCCTGGAAATCTCCGCGAGGGGTTGGATGGCGCCTATCTCGTTGTTGGCGTGCATGACGGAGATGAGGGCGGTCTGGGGGGTCAGGGCGGCCTTCACGTCGGCGGGGTCGACGATGCCGTCCCGGGCCACCGGCAGGACGGTGACGACGCAGCCGCCGTCCTCCTCGAGGGCCTCGGCGGTCTCCAGGACGGCGTGGTGCTCGATGGCGGTAGTGATGATGTGGTTCTTCCGCTGCGCCGCGAGGGCGCGGATGACGCCGCCGAGGGCGGTGTTATCGGACTCGGTGCCGCCGCTGGTGAAGACGAGTTCGTCCGTTTTACAGCCGATGAGGTCGCAGATTTTGGCGCGGGCGTCCTCGACGGCCCCCTTCACCTCCTGCCCGAAGGAGTGGATGGCGGAGGGGTTGCCGAACTTCTCGGAAAAGTACGGGAGCATGGCCGCGAGGACATCGGGATGGACCGGCGTCGTCGCCGCGTAATCCAGGTAGATCCTTTTCATAACGTCACCTCGCGCATGGCCGGAGAGCGGGGCGGGGCGGCGAGCGTCCTCACCCCGCCCCCGGTCTTCTATTGTACGCCAGTACCGTATCGATTGACTATTCGAACGCCCGCTCTTCCAGGTTCTTGAAGACGATGCCCGCTTCCTTGCCCGGCAGCGAGGCCACCGGCTCGGTCAGCGTGAAATCGCCTTTCTCTATCCATGATTTCAGCTCCCCGGCGATCTCCTTCGCCCGCGAGTAGCTGGAGAGGGAGGCCGTGGGGACCTTCTTGCCGTTGACGGTTATCTCGCCGCTCTTGAGCTGGGCGTAGCTGACCTCGCCCAGGGTGTCCGGTTTGCGGTTGGGGTAGGCATCCGAGTAGTCCACGACGGGTGCCAGGATGTCCGCGTCCGTCACGGTGGTGTACCGGAGGATGTCCTCGGAGAGGACGGGAATCGGCAGGCCGATGCCCACCATGAGCGTCGCCCCGTAGCCCTGCATGCTGACGCCGCGGAGCCACTGGGCGGTCATCTGCTTGAGGTCGCCGATGACGGCCAGGGTGCCGGAGGGTTTCCTCGGCACGCCGCCGTCGGTGCGGGGCACGCCGGGGTTGTGCTGGGTGCCCTGCCAGGCCACGTAGCCGATGCCGCCGCCGAGGAAGATGCGCGTGCCGATGCCGACCGTCTTGTACTCCGGGTCGTTGAGGAGGGGGGAAAGCTGTCCGGCGGAGCAGTAGTTGGCGTTGGCCAGCTCCGGCTTGAGCACGCCCATGTAGGTGTAGATGGTCCTGGGGGAGAGGTTCACCGCCACGTTGTAGTTCTGGTAGGCGTTGCGCGGGTTGAAGAGGACCGCCTCGTTGACGTTGTTCAGGTTGATGAGCGCGGTCACCTTCTTGCGCGGGTAGCAGTCCGTCCCGTAGGCGCTGGCCTCGAGGCGGACGTCCTTGCCGGCGGCGAGCTCCTCGATGACGTGGCCGCCGCCGTAGCTGAACTCGCCGGGGTGGTGGCGATTGCGGGGGTCGTCGTCCGGCACGGCGGTACAGCCGATCATGATGTCCACGGCGGCGAAGCCGGTGTAGGCGGGGACGTCGTTCAGAGTCACGTGTCCGCCGCCGAGCTTGATGCGCGGTTTGGAGTGGCCGACGTTGAGGTAGGCGCCGGAGGAGCACATCGGGCCGAAGGTGCCGGTGGTGACGACATCGACCTCGCGGGCGGCCCGGGCGAGGCCCTTCTCCTTCACGATATCGATTATCTCCTCGGCCGTCGCCACGACGGCCTGGCCCTTCTTGATCTTCTCGTTTATCTCAGCGATTGTTTTCATCTATCTTTATTCACCTTTCCGTTTCAGGTAGTAGTCGAGTAAGCCCTTGCGGGCGGCGCATGATCCATAAAGGATGCATCACCACCTTCGGGTTTCCGGAAAGGCTTCCGAACCTTATGTTCAGTTTCACGTCATCCAGTCTGTTCACAACGCTCCTCCGCCGCGGGCGGCGGGAAACAAGGGTATCTTCTATTGTATCAGATATTTGGGTTCTTGTTGTTGGCCAGGACGTCCTGGAAGAGCCAGGTGGAGAGGTAGCGCTCGCCGGTATCCGGCAGGATGGCGATAATCATTTTTCCCTTATTTTCCGGGCGGGCGGCCACCTCGAGGGCGGCCCTGACGGCGGCGCCGGAGGAGATGCCGGCCAGGATTCCCTCTTCCCGGGCGAGGCGGCGGGCGGTCTCGCCGGCGTCCTCGTTGGAGACGGTGACGACGTCATCGATGATGTCACGGTCGAGGACCTGCGGCACGAACCCGGCGCCGATACCCTGTATCTTGTGGGGACCGGTCTTGCCCTGCGAGAGGAGCGGCGAGCCGGTCGGCTCCACGGCCACGACCCTGAAGCCGGGCTTCTTCTGCTTGAGCACTTCGCCGACGCCGGTAAGGGTGCCGCCGGTGCCGACGCCGGCCACGAGGATATCCGCCTGCCCTTCCGTGTCCCGCCATATCTCCTCGGCGGTGGTGAGGCGGTGGATCTCCGGGTTGGCCGGGTTGTTGAACTGCTGCGGCATGAAGGAGTTCGCGGTCTCTTTGGCCAGCTCCTCCGCCTTGCGGATGGCGCCGGGCATGCCCTCGGCGCCGGGGGTGAGCACGAGCTCCGCCCCGAAGATGGCGAGCAACTGCCGCCGCTCCATGGACATGGTGTCCGGCATGGTGAGCACGAGCTTGTAGCCGCGGGCGGCGCAGACGAAGGCGAGGGCGATGCCGGTGTTGCCGCTCGTGGGCTCAATAATGATAGTATCCTTGTTGATGAGGCCTTTCGACTCGGCGTCGGTGATCATGGCCACGCCGATGCGGTCCTTGACGCTGGAGATGGGGTTGAAAGACTCCAGCTTGGCGACGACAGTCGCGCCGAGCCCCTCGGTCAGGCGGTTGAGCCGCACGAGGGGCGTGTTGCCGATGAGTTCGGTGCTGTCCCCGGCGATGCCGCGGGTCAGCCTGGGGATATCGATGGTCCTGAAACGGAGTTTATCTATACCGGTCTGTGTCATTATCTTTCCTTATATGAAGTACATTTGAGATTGTGACTGGTTCTTCTTTTTCTGGTCGTCCACCAGGTCCCGGAGGGTCTTGGAGCGGAGGAAGGCGTCGACCACGTCATTGAGTTCGCTCCAGACATCCCGCGTCACGCAGGAGCTGGAGCGTGAACAGACTGCAGGGTCGGCCACGCACTCGACCGGCGCCGTCGTGCCTTCCAGGAGGTGCATGACGTCGCCGAGGTTTATCTCTTCCGGCTCTTTCGCCAGGGAGACGCCGCCCTTGGGGCCCTTGACGCTCCGCACGATGCCGGCCGCCACGAGCGGCGAAATGAGCTGTTCCAGGTACGACAGGGAAAGCTGCTGCTGTCTGGCTATCTCCCGGAGGAAGATAGGCCCCTCGTCCTTGTGGAGGGCGAGTTCGAGCAGCGCCCTGGTACCGTAGCGTGTTCTCGTGGACAGCTTCATTCGAAAGCTCCGTATCGGGGATTATTGTTGACCCTAACGGTCAACATACTAAACAATAGCATGTCCGGGAAAAGGTTGTCAACAAATTCGCCGTGTCATTTCCGTAACAGGTTTGCCCCGCTGGTAGGGGCGGGAGTAGAATGGGCGCAACGCGCATCCGGGAGGCGTTGGCGATGGCCGGCACGTACGACAAGTATTTCCTGAAGAACTACCGGTGGCAGGGGCCGCCGTTCATCATGGGGCCCATTCTGCAGCGGATGGACCACCGGACCATCGAGGGGAGCAACTTCTACTTCATCCACTGGGTCGTCCCCCACGAGGAGCCGCGGATGAAGATAGGCCACCCGCCGCACATCCACTCGGAGGCGGAGCTGCTCATCCACCTCGGCACGGACCCGGACCACCCGGACGACCTGGGGGCGGAGGTGGAAATCTACATGGGGCCGGAGCAGGAGCGGCACGTCATCACCGAGACGTGCATCGTCTTCATGCCGCCCAACTTCATCCACGGCCCCTGGAACCCGCTCCGCACCACGCGACCGTGGCTATTCATCGAGATAAACCAGGGACTGGAGCACACGGAGAAATTCTACCCGCAGCTCTGCACGCCGGAGCAGCGGGCCCAGCTCGACTGGGGCTTCTGGCACGACGACAAGATGGGCGAGGGCTACTCCAACATGCCGGCCGCCCGCTCCGACCGCAACCGGGAGCACGACACCTAGCCGAAGGAGAAAAGACATGGGAAAATACGACGAGTACGTCATCTCCGGCCCCCGGCCCTGGCACCCGGCCGGTACCGGCCCGCAGGTGGCCTGGTGGAACCACACGAACAACAACGGCCTCTACGCCGGCAGCCACCAGTACCACGTGCATTGGGTGGGGAAGACGCCGGAGAACATGCCCCTGGCCAGGGAATGGGGCGATACGGGGCACGGCCCCCACACCCACAAGTACCCGGAGGTGGTCATGCACCTGGGGACGGACC
>CAZOMF010000142.1:0-6350 GCA_964580635.1 uncultured Dehalococcoidaceae bacterium | reverse complement strand
ATCGTCTCCCTTTCGTAAAGAGCCTGCCCTGAGCGTGCCTCAGGGGAGACGGAGAGGGTTTTTCCTTCACGTCATTCCGGCGTAGGCCGGAATCCAGGAGATGCTGCCGCCTCCGGTTTCGGACCGGTCGCCAAGTTTTTGGACGGGCTGCCGCCCTGGATTCCTTCCCCCGCCTTTATAAAGGCAGGAGACCGAGAGGGTGGATTGTCCTTCTCGGATATATTGCCCCCTTCCCTTCACCAATATCCAAGGGAAGGGGGTCAGGGGGATAGGTTCATTGTTGTATCGTCATATCGGCGCAGGCCGTAATCTGTTCACCGCTCTATCACAAACCGCGACAAAATCCCCTTGACAATAGAACAAATGTACGGTATATTTTTACTGCGGTGAAAAAACGCTGCCGCGCGGGGGTGTAGTGCGCCTGAAAACTCGCGATTTCCAATCGTAACCGGGCCGCCCGGATGGTGACCGGGACAGTCTTGCCCGCTCCGTAGCTAATAAAAGGACACGCTTTGTAAAAATCGCCGATTTTAAAAATTTACGCGCCGGTGTCGAAGTGCGCCCGGAATACCCCGCCTCCTGGTAGACCTTCTCACCGGCAAAGAGGTACAATGAGACACACTCTCACGAGGAGCCACTTCATGCGCCACTCCAGCCTCGAACCCATCTTCGAAAATCGCTTCGATGCCGGCCGCCAGCTCGCGGAACGCCTCCACGAGTTCGCCGGCACCAGCCCCGTCGTCCTCGGCATCCCCAACGGCGGCATGGCCGTGGCCCTCGCCGTCGCCCTTCCCCTCCAGGCGGACCTCGACCTCGTCATCTCCCGCAAGATACCCCTCCCCCTCAGTCCGGAAGGCGGCTTCGGCTCCATCACCGATGACGGCACCATGATCCTCAACGAGGACCTCGTCAAGCAGACCGGCCTCACCCAGCAGCAGATAGACTACCAGGTCGGCCAGGTCCGCAAGGATATCCGCGCCCGCAGCCTCCTCTACCGTAAGGACAAGCGCCCCACCTCCGTCACCGGGCGCACCGTCATCCTCGTCGATGACGGCCTCGCCTCGGGCTACACCATGCGGGCCGCCATTGCCTCGGTCAAGAAGCGTAAGCCGGAGAAGGTCGTCGTCGCCGTGCCGGTCGGGCCGGAAGCCGTGGTGGAGGAGATCGAAAAGCTGGCGAACCGCGTCGTCACCTGCGCCGTCGGCGCCGAGAACGTCTTCTACGTCTCGGACTACTACCGCTCCTGGTATGATGTCTCGGACCAGGACGTACTGTCCTACCTCAGGGAGTGGCGGATGCGCCGCTACCCCACCAACATGGACACGCCGCGGCGGGAGTTCTAGCCAGAGGTTGACAAGCCCCGTCATGTTGGTTATCATCCCGCAATGGAGGTGAACACATGAAGAAGACCATTTATTGTCTGCTGATTGTCCTGACCCTTCTCTTGACCATGGCTGCCCCCGCAGCTGCCAAGAAACCTGATTGTGTCACGATCCAGGATGGCACCCTCACCTATTCTGCGGGTCATTATCTGGCAGGACATCCCCTGACCACTGGCTACGATATCTTCGGCTACAATTACCAGGCCCACATGTTCAAGGGTTCGTATGCCAACGCGTACCTCGGACATGACGGGTTCCCGCCCTACGAAGGTGATACCGATACCTACCTGGCTGCGAACCCAGGAGCCGCGAGTAAGTGGTACTGGCCCTACCGGGATGTCCAACTGACCATGAAATGGAACGACGCTTGGCTGAGCAACAAGGACTGTGACGGGGACGGAGCGCTGGACCGCCATTATGGCTACGATTCCTACATCGGGTCCGGCGCCTGGGAGACCAATCACATGTGGGGCGTCAACGATGACGGCAGCACCTGGAATGATTTCGTCAAGATCGTCGCCGTTCCTGCGGACGCCGTTCTGAACAGTGGTGTGTGGTATACGGCCGATGGAACGGAAATAGGTGAAAGCCTCTGGGGCGAATTTGCCGTCATCTTGGAAGTCTACAACGACCCGTCGACCGGCGACCACGGAGTTTTTACCAATCCACCCGCTCCGGCTGGTTTCGGTTTCTACGCTCCGTAAAAATCGGATCTAAGCAAAGGGGGGTGGCTTTCGTCGCCCCCCTTTGCTCCTTATCCGGTCTACCCGAGCGACATCCCGCCGTCCACCGCGAGCACCTGCCCGGTGATGTAGCGGGCTTCGTCCGAGGCGAGAAAGGCTGCCGCCTCCGCCACGTCGTCCGGCGTCCCGAACTCGTTCAGCGGGATGCGTGACTTGATGGCCTCCCGCTGCTTCTCGTCGAGCGCGTCCGTCATGCGGGTCAGGATGTAGCCGGGTGCCAGTGCGTTGACGGTGATGCCCCGCGACCCGACCTCCTTGGCGAGCGAGCGTGTCAGCCCGAGGATGCCCGCCTTGGCGGCGGCGTAGTTGGCCTGTCCCGGGTTGCCCATCAGCCCGATGACGCTGGCGATGTTGATGATGCGGCCGGCGCGCGCCTTGAGCATGGGGCGCAGCGCGGCACGGGAGCACATGAAGGCGCTCTTGAGGTCGGTATCGAGCACGGTGTCCCAGTCCTCGTCGCTCATCCGCATGACGAGCCCGTCCCGGGTGACGCCGGCGTTGTTGACGAGGATATCGAGGCGACCCCACTCCCTGACAACGCTATCGACGAGCCGGCCGACGTCCTCCGCCGATGACACGTCCGCGACGACGGCGATGGTCTTCCGCCCGATGGCGCGGATCTCCTCGGCAGTCTGCTCCAGCGCCTCCGAGGCCTGCGAGCCGTTGATGGCGATGTCCGCCCCGGCCCTGGCGAGCCGGAGGGCTATCGCCCTTCCGATGCCGCGGGCGCTCCCGGTGACGATGGCGGTTTTCCCGGAGAGGTCCATGCCTTCCCCCTCGTCCGTTGCGTTTATCCCGGGGCCTGGATGGAGGCCAGGTCCCCGATGTTGACTGTTGTGATGTCCCTGCTGATGCGGCCGATGAGCCCGGTAAGGACCTTGCCGGGACCGATCTCGTAGATGGTATCGACGCCCTGACCGGCCATGTACTCGATGGTCTTGATCCACTGCACCGGGCTGGTGAGTTGGTCGATGAGCTCTTTCTTGATGGCGGCGCCGTCCGTGACCGGCGCGCCGGTGCAGTTGGCGACGACCGGGATGGCCGGATCCTTGAAATCGGTGGCGTCCAGGTACTGCATCATGCCGTCCACGGCCGGTTTCATGAGCGGCGAGTGGAAGGCGCCGCTCACCTGGAGCGGTACGGCCCGTCGGGCGCCGGCAGCGGTGCAGAGCTCGATGGCCTTGGCGATGGCATCGACGGGACCGCTGATAACGATCTGCCCCGGGCAGTTGAGGTTGGCCATGACGGTGCCGGTCTCCTGGCAGATGGCGGCGATCCTCTCCTCGTCGAGGCCGAGGACCGCGGCCATGGCCCCCTTGACGAGCTGCCCGGCCTCGTGCATGAGGCGGCCGCGCTCCCGGGCCAGCTTGACGGCGGTGGGGAAATCGAACACGCCGGCGACCGCCAGGGCGGTGTACTCGCCGAGGCTGTGCCCCGCCACGAAGGCCGGTTCCGGCAGCTTGCCGGGGTCCAGCGCGCGGGCGGCTTCGAGCGCGGCGCAGGCGGCGGTCAACAGGGCCGGCTGGGCATTGATGGTCTGCTTGAGGTCGTCGTCCGGCCCCTCGAAGATAAGCGTGGTGAGGGAAAGACCGAGCGCCGCGTCGGCGGCATCGAAGACGGCTCGAGCGGCGGGCACGGCGTTGTAGAGGTCACGGCCCATACCGACGGTTTGGGAGCCCTGTCCGGGAAAGACCCAGGCTGCTTTCGTCATGATCGGTCACGCTCCTGAGAAAAAATAGCGGTCACGGCGAACGCCGCTGTCCGCGGATAAAGGGGCGGGGTAACGTGGGATCAACCGGGCCGGGTCTACGAGGCGGCTTTCTTCTTTTTCTCGACGTCGATCACCTGGAGCCCGTTATAGGTGCCGCAGACGGGGCAGGCGTGATGAGGCGCCATGGCGCTGTGGCACTGGGGACACTCCACCAGCGCCGGGGGCGTCACGGCGTTGTGACTGAGCCGGTTGCCGGCGCGTGACTTGCTTTTCTTGCGTTTTGGATGAGCCGTCATGGTTGTACTCCGTTATCCGTATTCTTCTTTACCGTTATCAGGAAAGCCCCCTCAGTTTGGCCCAGCGGGGGTCGGTCGGTTCCGCCGGGCACTCGCACGGCCCCTCGTTGAGGTTCTTGCCGCAGGTCGGGCAGAGCCCGGCGCACGTCGCCGAGCAGAGGGCTTTCAAGGGGATGGCTGTCAGAGCGTACTGGCGGATCGCTTCCGAGACATCTAGGATGTGGTGGTCGTCGATGGTGAACACGCCTGCCTCGGGCGGTTCCAGCGTCACGCCGGTGTGTATATCGATTGTCGGTACGAACTCCTCTTCAAACTCCAGGTGGAGCGGCTGGCGGTAGCGGGCGTCACAGCGGCTGCAACTCAGCTCGACCTCGGTATCCATCTCGCAGCTGGTCAGTATGCCCGCCTGGGTACGGAGCAGGCGGCACTCGCCATGGACCGGATACCTGGCGCCGTCCCCGATGACATCGACCGCTTCGTCCATTTGCTGGCGCCGGGTGGCGCCGATCGGTTCCTGAAGCAGCTGGGACACGTTCATCTGCATGCCACCCCTCCACGCCACGGATTTATGCCAACAATATATTATTATAGGGGAAAGGGAGGTCGGGTGACAAGACGCCGAGGCTGGCACCACGAAAAAGCCGGGAGGACGGAAGTCCTCCCGGCAGCGCAGCAAGCGTGTTTACTGCTAGTCTACTTTCTTGAACTGGCTGTGGACGGCGCCGCAGACAGGGCAGCGCTCCGGGGCCTCGCCCCAGACGGTGTTGCCGCAGGTCTGGCAGACGTAGACGGGAGTATCGGCCTTCTTGGTGCCGGCTTCGAGGTCCGCCAGGGCGGCGTTGAAGAGCTTGTGGTGGATGGCTTCCACGCGGTTGGCGAGGTCGAAGCTGCGCTTGGCTTCGGACGCTTTTTCCGCCTCGGCGTCCTTGATGAAGGCGGGGTACATGTCGCTGAACTCGTAGTGCTCCCCGCCGATGGCCGCTTCCAGGTTCTCCTTGACGGAGCCGATGCCCTTCATGACGTTGAGGTGGTTGCGGGCGTGGACGGTCTCCGCCTCGGCGGCGGCGCGGAAGAGCCGGGCGATCATGGCCTCGCCGGACGCGTCCGCTTTCTCGGCGAAGTAGGTGTACTTGCGGCTGGCCTGGCTCTCGCCGGCGAAGGCCGCCTGAAGATTATCAGTGGTAGCCATAGTTCCCTCCCCTTCTCTGTTACGATAGTACCAGATTATACCACCGGGTGGGGTGTTTCTGTAACAAATGTCACACTGTGATACCGGCATTTCATGGAGCGGAGGGAGCGTCTTCGAAGATGAGGTACCAGAACAGGGCAATCTCGTCCCGGTACTCGGGAGAGGCGTGGTATAGACCGGTATCGAAGCCGCGCAGGACAAAGCCGCAGCTTTCGTAAAAACGGCACGCCTGCGCGTTGTTGTCCTGCGTCTCCGCCATGATACCCGGCAACCCCCGTTGTCGAGCCCAGGCCACACCTCGTTCCAGCAGCGCCCGGCCGATGCCGTACCGCCGGAACTGCTTGTCCACACCGATGCCTTCCACCCAGGTGAAGGCGTTCCAGTGGCGATGCAGGATGAGCTCCCCGGCCACCCGGTCCCCAGTGTAGGCGAGGAAGGCCGTTTTTTCCGGATTATTCACGTAGGTGGCGTAGTCGTAATCGTCTGGCGGATACCGCTTGGTACGCGGCGGAACGGGGACCGCTTGACAGCTCAGGCGGTCGTTCTCATATGTGAGAATGAGCCTGGTATCGATGACGAACTCGTCGTCAATCCGGTGCACGTCTTTGACGATACTCTCGTCGAGCTCGCGAATGATGAAGTCCACGTTCACTGCCCCGAGTCAGGATGAGTGCCGGATTCTAAACTACGCTACTAGCTTTTTAATCGCGTCGACGATGTCTGCCGTCGGCGTACCCGGCCCGAAGACGGCCCTTATGCCCATCTTCTCCAGGGCGGGAATGTCCTCGTCCGGGATGATGCCGCCGGCCACGACGATGACCTTCTCCAGGCCCTTCTCTCGGAGTCCGGCCATGATGTCCCCGAAAAGCTCGGCATGGGCGCCGGACAGGCTGGAAAGGCCGACGACGTCCACGTCCTCCTGAAGGGCGGTGTTGACGATCATCTCCGGCGTCTGGCGGATGCCGGTATAGACCACCTCCATGCCGGCGTCCCGCAGGGCGCGCGCCACCACCTTGGCCCCGCGGTCGT
>CAZOMF010000141.1:0-6440 GCA_964580635.1 uncultured Dehalococcoidaceae bacterium | reverse complement strand
CCGCTGATCGGGAACGACGGCATTCCCCTCCGCGACGAGATAGAGCTGGAGATGGAGCTCTAGGAGATAACCATGAGAGAACCGTTCATGACCTACCTGGACAAGGAGCTGCCGGAAGGCTTCCTGCTGATTTCCTGCGGCCTGCCCGGGACCTGGAAGACGGAGACGACCGAGGAGGTCCACAAGCTGAAGGGCTGCGAGCTGCTGCGGACGGACCTCATCCGCCTCGAGGTGCTCAAGAACGAGGACGTCTTCGACAGCAAGGTGGCCAACGACATGAACAAGCGGACGCAGGTGTACGACGTCATGTTCGAGCGCGCGGACGAGGCGATGGCCAAGGGCAGGTGCGTCATCCTGGACGCGACCTTCGTGACGCAAACGCTGCGGCAGCGGGCGGCGGCCATCGCCGCGAAGCACGGCAAGACCTTCGTCATCCTGCAGACGGACTGCCCGCGCGAGGTGTCCATCCGCCGCATCCTGGCGCGGGACAAGGAGAACTACGTCTCCAACGCCCTCACCGAGGAGGCCTACGAGAACAACCTCAAGAAGTTCGAGCCGGTAGACCCGGCCGACCTCACCGGGAAGAACCCCGGCCTGGAGGTCATGCACCTGGTGGTGGACACGTCCGTGGACGAGCCGGATGGCTGGTATATCACTTCCCGGCAGGACGCCGGATGAAGATCGACCTCCACGTCCACTCCCGGACCGGCTCGGACGGGGCCTGGTGTCTCGAAGAGATATTCGCCGAGGCGGTGAAGCGGGGCATCGGCCTCATTTCCATCACCGACCACGACGCCATCCGCCACCAGGGGGACGCCATACGCCTCGCCGGGGAGGCCGGGCTGCGCTATATCGTCGGGGTGGAGCTCAACGTGACCTTCCCCTGGCAGGGCAAGGACATCGCCCTCGACTTCCTCGGCTACGGCTACGACTGGCGGAACAGGGCCTTCGACGACAAGCTGGAGGAGGTACGCGCCTACCGCGCCAAGCGGGCCCGGCAGATCGTGGACAACCTCAACGGCGAATTCCAAAAAGAGGGCCTGCCCCTGTTCACGGACGACGACCTGGTCGCCATGCAGGAGAACGTGGACGGCATCCTGAGCAGGCCGCACATCGCCGACTACCTGGTGACGAAGGGCATCGTCAAGGACCGACAGGAGGCCTTCGATCGCTACCTCGTCGTCTGCGACGTGCCCAAGTTCCCGCTCCACCTGGAGGAGGCCTCGCGGCTCGTCCGGGGGGCCGGCGGGCGGCTCGTGCTGGCGCACCCCAACGACCCCAACGGCACCTCGCTGGTCAAAGTGGGGAACCTCGACGAGCAGACCGCCGTCGTGGAGAAAGAGATGCTGCCCTCCATCGACGGTATCGAGTGCTGGCACGCCCGGGCGGACGCCGCGACGACGGCCCACTACCTGGCCTTCTGCCGCCGCCACGGCCTCATTTTCACCGGCGGCAGCGACGACCACCAGAAGCCGCTGCGGCTCGGCACGGTGGACGTCCCGGGAGAGGTCGCCGCGTTCTTCGGGGTGGCCGAGTGAAATCGAAGCTCGGCACCTACGCCTGGGCGGCCGGTTTCATGGCCATCGCCCTGGCGCTCACCCTGTTCGTGGCCTCCAAGCAGAAGGTCTTCGTCCAGGAGACGGGCGTATCCTCGCCGAACGTGGGGGTGTCCTACGTGACGCTCTACTTCTTCGCCGTGGTGGGTATCATGGCGGTCATCCTCTTCTTCATCCCGCTGCGCTGGCTCAACTTCGTTTTCCGGGGCCTCTTCACCCTCATGTACGCCTGGGGGTTCTTCATCGTGACCACGCTGCTCGTGCCGGGCAACAACGACTTCGCCATCGCGCTGGCGGTGGCGGCCCTGGCCGGCGCGGGCTGGCTGCTCATCTCGAAGGTGTGGCTGCACAACCTGGTGCTGCTCATCACGCTGTCCGCGGTGGGGTCCGTCTTCGGCTGGCTGTTCTCGCCGTGGGCATTCATGGCCTTCATGGGCATCATCGCGGTGTACGACCTGATCGCGGTGCGCTTCGGTTTCATGACCTGGATGGCGGACAAGTTCTCCGAGACGACCTCCCTGCCGGCCTTCATCTTCCCGAAGAAGGTGCGGGACTGGCGGGTGGGGCTGAGCTACGTGCGCTTCAGCGACCTCCAGAAAACGGAGCCCGAGCGGCGCGAGTACTCCATCCTGGGGGGCGGGGACATCGGCTTCCCGCTCATGCTGGCGACGGCGGTCTACTTCGACCTGGGCCACGGGGCGGCCTGGCTCGTCGGCGGCTTCTCGCTGCTCGGGCTCGTCACGGCGTACCTCATCCAAGCCGTCTGGCTCAAGGACAAGCCGATGCCGGCGCTGCCGCCCATCGCGACGCTCTCCCTCATCGGGCTGCTCATCGCGCAATTCTGGCTCGGCTGAAGGCCGTTCGCGCCCTTCCGCACCGCTGGCGAAAAACGCGATATTACGTTATACTAAGAAGAGGGACAACAACTCAGGTGACGCGAAGGCCCGGTCGACCTCGCTGCGAAGGCGCCGGGCCGTTGACGTTCTACGGAGTCCCGCCGACGTTCCCGCCCGGACTGTTCGCGTCCTCCAAGCAATCAACTTTTCCGGGAACTCCTCGCGGCTATGACAAGGAAGGATGGAGCGCATGCCCGAACATCAGCCTCCGGCCGGCACCGCCGGTCCCATCGAGACCACGAAGAACCCGTGGCTGATACTGCTGTCCGTAGCGCTCGGCCTGTTCATGGTGGTGCTGGACATCTCCATCCTCAACATCGCGCTGCCGACCATCTCCAGCAACCTGAACGCCAGCCTCTCTTCCGTCGAGTGGACGCTCATCATCTACACGCTGGCGCTCACCGCGCTGGTGCCGTTCTTCGGGCGCATCAGCGACGTCATGGGGCGGCGGCGGCTCTTCATCATGGGCCTCGTCATTTTCGCCGGCGCCAGCCTGCTGGCGGCGTTTTCGCAGAGCATCCTCTGGCTCATCGGCGCGCGGCTCATCCAGGCGTTCGGCGGGGCGCTCATCACGGCCAACGTGCTGGCCATCATCACGGACGTCTTCCCGGTGGGAAAGCGGGGCACCGCCATGGGGGTGCAGGCCATCCTCATCAGCGGCGGCGCCTCGCTGGGACCCATCATCGGCGGGTTCCTGGTGACGCGGTTCGGCTGGCAGTCGGTCTTCTTCGTCAACGTGCCCATCGGCATCATCGCGGCCACCATGGGTTTCTTCATCCTGCCCACCCTCAAGACCAACCGGGAGATGGAGCCGATCGACTGGCTCGGCAGCGGGCTGCTGGTCGGCGGGTTGACGCCGCTGCTGCTCGGCGTGACCAAGGGGCCGGAGTGGGGCTGGTCCACCACCTCCATCGTCCTCATCGTCGTGGGGCTCATCGGGATGACGCTCTTCATCTTCCAGGAGGTGCGCTCGCGCTACCCGCTGGTGGACCTGACCCTGTTCAAGATCAAGGAGTTCGCGGCGGGCCAGGCGGCCGGCACCTTCGCCACCATCGCCCTGTCCGCCATGACGCTGCTGTTCCCGTTCTACTGGCAGGTGCTGCGCGGCTACTCCGCGGAGACGACCGGCATCTACATGCTGCCCATGCCGCTGACCCTGATGGTGGCCGCGCCGCTCGCCGGCCGGTTCTCGGACAAGCTGGGAGCGCGGGGCATCGCCAGCGCGGGGCTCGTGCTTATCATGATCGGCCTGTTCCTCATCTCCCAGATAACGGCGACGATGGCGGTCTGGCACGTGCTGTGGCGCATCATGCTCTTCGGGGCCGGGCTGGGGATGTTCGCGGCGCCCAACAACAACGCGGTGATGTCATCGGCGCCGGCGCAGCGGCGGGGCGTGGCTTCCGGTCTGCTGGGGATGTTCCGGTACGTGGGGCAGAGCTTCGGCATCGCCTTCGCCGGGACGGTGTTCGTCTCCTTCGCCACGGCGGGGGTCTTCGCGCTGCACGGGCTACCCTCGCTGGCGGACGCGGCCGGCGCGACGACCCCGGCGGCCCGGCAAGCGCTCGCCGAGGCCTTCATGAACGGCATGCACGCCACCGTGCTGCTGGCGATACCCTTCGCCGGCATCGGGGTGTTCCTCTCGCTCATCCGGGGCAAGCACAACCCGAGCGAGCACCGTCCCGTCCGCACCACGCCGGCGCCGAGCCTCGACTAGCCGCCCCGCCCGCCCGAAACTTGCGGCGCCCCCCGTAAAACGGGTATCGTATAAGAAACCCCCTTGCCGTTTCACGGCTGAAAGGAACACGTATGGACACCAGCAAGTATGGAAAGCACATCGTCACGGAGCTCAAGCCGCCGGCGCGGGTAGCCGCCCGCGGAGAAGAATATTCCAGCTGGGCGACCCGCATCCTGTGGATGGACAAGGACGTCGTCCCCGGGGCGTTCCAGATGAACTGCTCCTGGTACCGCAGCCCGAGCCCGGAGAACTCCCCGGAGCGGCTCTCGCACCGGCACGACTGCGGCGAGATCATCGGCTTCTTTTCCCCGGCCTGGGAGAAGCCGTACGACCTGGGCGCGGAGATAGAGTTCTGGCTCGAGGACGAGAAGCACACAATCACGAGCAGCGCGATGATCTTCGTGCCGGCGGGAATGAACCACTGCCCGCTCATCATCCGCAGGGCGGACGCGCCGATCTTCCACTTCAGCGTGGTGGACAAGGGCACCTACGAGATGACGATGAACGAGTGGCAGCCCTACAAGAAGTAGGGCTCCCGATTCGTTTTGTAAAAACGGGCATTTTCTATAACGCCTTTTCCAAAGCCGGGAATGCAACCCGTGGGCCGTTTTCAGCTTCGATCCGTTTCGTCACTTCAGGGCCCTTTTCCGGGGTTTGGCTTCGATCCGTTTCGTCAGCGGCGGCGGCTTCCAGCAGGCGAAGGACGAGCTTCCTGAAGGCGGCGCAGGTCTCTTCGTCCATCTGAAAGCGGGCGCGATAGAGGCGGGCGAGCCGGCGGGCGGCATCCCGGCGGAGGCGCGGACCGAGCGCCGCCTGCCGCAGGGCGGCCTGCAGCTTGATACGGACGGCGGCGACCTCCACATTGCCGCCCTCGACGTTCACGGCGTACCAGAGCGCGTCCAGCTCTTCCGGAGTGAGGCCGGCGGCGTAGAAGCCGTGGGTGCGGGCATTCCGGTTCCCGGGCTGGCCGCCGCGTTTTCTTTTTTCCCTGCGTGGTCCCTGCATAGCGGGATATTATAGAACTATTGTTCTATAATTGTCAAGGGAATAATGGCGCGAACATGTTCTTTCGCCGTCCCTTTCAGGAAACCCGTTTCAGCACCGGCCGGACCAGCGCGAAGCTGACCAAATAGGGCACGAAGTCGTAGACGACCCGGAAGAGCACGACGGGCAGTATCACCGTCTTGAAGTCCAGGCCGAAGAGCGCGAACGTCCCGGCCGCGGTGAGGGACCTGATGCCGATGCCGCCGGGTACGAACGAGGCGATGGCCGCGATCTTGCCCGCCACGAAACCGGTGACCAGCACCGGCACGCCGAGCGAGAGACCGAAGGCGCGGAAGCAGAGATCGAAACAGGCCAGCGTGGTCACCCAGTCGCCGAGCATGAGGGCGGCGAGGAAGGCCGCCGTCCACGGGTGGCCGGCGAGGGAGGCCTTCATACGCTCGGCGGCGGCGTCCAGGTCCTCGATCTGCCGGTCGGCGCTCCGGCGCGCCAGGAACCTCCATATCTTCCCGATGATGCGCAGGAAATACCGCCTGACCTTCTGCGATAGAAACATGAGGGTCAGGAGCACGAGCAGCCCCATCGAAAGAGCTATGATGAAGACCAGCAGCCAGGACACTCTCGGAGAGACGGCGGCGGTCACCAGCTCGTACAGCGTGACGGCGGGCACCAGCACCAGAATGACCACGTCCTTGAAGTAGGAGTGGACGAGCGAGGCGGTGGCGACGTCCCCGAAGCGGTACCCCTGCGGGACGATCAGCGCGGAACGGATGGAAAGCTCGGTGCTGCCGAGCGGCATCGAGATGACGTTGCCGAACGCGATGGAGACCAGCCCGATCTCCGAGAGGTTGACCAGGCCGGTATCGATGCCGAGCAGGCGGTTGACCAGCACGTAGTTCCAGCACTGGCAGAGAAGCGCGCCCGCCGCCGCGGCCAGGGCGAGGACCAGGTACGGCCAGCTGGCGCCGCCGAGGGCCGCCGGGACCCGGCCACCCTCCACGACGATGATAATGACGCCGATAACGAGGACCGCGATTATCCCGGTGACGATGTAACGCCGGCTCTTGAATTCAGGGTGGCTCATGAAAGGCGGCCCCCGCAAGGTACCCTCTCATTATACCCCGTCTCGGGTCACGCCAGCGAGAGTACGCCCCCGGGACGATGCTAGATGTTCTCGCCCTGGTAGAAGCCGCGATAGCCTTCCGAGTCCCCGGTCAGCTCCATGAAGACGAGCTGGGTGAGGCGCGCGTT
>CAZOMF010000140.1:0-6446 GCA_964580635.1 uncultured Dehalococcoidaceae bacterium | reverse complement strand
GCTTCGCCGCCCGTTTCCCCCACCGCGTCGCCGTCTACCACAGCGGTCTTACCCTTGGGGAGCAGTACGACGAGTGGCGCCGCATCCGGGACGGGGAGTTCGATGTCGTCATCGGCTCGCGGAGCGCCGTATTCGCGCCGCAGCCGGACCTCGGGCTTGTCGTCATCGACGAGGAGCATGAGTGGACCTACAAGCAGGACACCTCTCCGCGCTACCACGCCCGGGATGCTGCCATACGGCTCGCCGGGCAGACCGGCGCCGTCGTGGTGCTGGGGAGCGCCACCCCGGATGTGGAGACCTACTATAAAGCAAAGGCCGGCGAGTATCGCCTGCTGGAGCTGCCGGAGCGCATCGCCGCCGGGGGCGGGGCCTTGCCGGAGGTCGATATCGTCGATATGCGCGCCGAGCTCAAGGCAGGCAACCGCGGTATCTTCTCCCGTGACCTCTCGGAGGCCGTCAACCGGGCCGTGTCCGCTGGCGAGCAAGTCATCCTTTTCCTCAACCGTCGCGGCGGGGAGACCTTCATCCAGTGCCGCGCCTGCGGCTTCGTGCTGCGCTGCCGCCGCTGCGAGGCCCCGCTCGCCCACCACTTCGCCGGGGACGTGCTCACCTGCCACCAGTGCGGCCGCCGCTACCCCGTCCCCGACAAGTGCCCGAGCTGCGGTTCTCCGTATATAAAATACTTCGGCGCGGGGACGCAGAAGGTGGAGCAGGAGACCCGTCTCGCCTTTCCCCGGGCCCGCCGCCTCCGCTGGGACAGTGATGCCGCCGCCGGCCGCACACATGAGGACCTTCTCCGTGAGTTCCGGGAGGGCCGGGCGGATATCCTCATCGGCACCCAGATGATCGCCAAGGGGCTGGACGTTCCTTCGGTGACCCTCGTCGGCGTCGTCAACGCGGATACCTCCCTCAACCTGCCGGACTTCCGCGCCGGGGAGCGTACCTTCCAGCTCCTCAGCCAGGTGGCCGGCCGCGCCGGGCGGGGCAGCGCCGGGGGCCGCGTCATCATACAGACCTTCAACCCGGACCACTACGCCGTCCGCGCCGCCGCCCGGCATGATTACCTTTCCTTCTATGAAGAAGAGATAGGCTACCGGCGGGAGCTTCGCAACCCGCCCTTCGGCCGGCTGGCCCGGCTCGTCTTCGCCCACGTCAACGATGCCGCCTGCCGCCGTGAGGCGGAGCGGATGAAAGACCTGCTGGAAACGGAGATGGCCCGTCAGGGCATCGCCGGCATCGATATCATCGGCCCGGCGCCCGTCTTCCTCCACCGTTTGCGGGGAAAATACCGCTGGCACCTCGTCCTCCGCGGCGAAGGCCTGTCGGCGTTCCTGGCGGAGGTCCGCTTGCCGCAGGGCTGGAGCGTTGACATCGATCCGGTCGGCATGTTACGCTAGGCCTCCGGAACGGCATGGGGTATAATATATATAGGAAATATCGCGATACCGAGAGGTAGACATGGCGGTCCTGCCGATACGAACGGTACCTGACCCGATTTTAAAAACGAAGACGCGGCGCATTCCCGGCATCGATGCGCACGTCCGGCAACTTATCGAGGACATGCGGGAGACCCTCCACGCCGAGGAAGGCCGCGTCGGTCTGGCGGCTCCGCAGGTCGGTGTCTCGCTACGCCTCACCGTCATCGGGATGCCGGACGAGGAGGACATCGTCCTCGTCAACCCGGAGGTTGTGAAGCGCAAGGGCGAGCGTATCGTCACCGAGGGCTGCCTGTCCATCCCCGGCTACTACGGCGAGATATGCCGTTCGGAGCAGGTCACCGTGAAGGCGCTCGACCACGAGGGCAAACCGGTCCGTATCAAGGCCGGCGAGCTGCTGGCCCAGGCGCTGGAGCACGAGATAGACCACCTCGACGGTGTGCTTTACATCGATCACCTGGAAAGTCCCGACAAGCTTAAAAAGGTGGAACCCCCGGATGACGTCGCCGAGGAAGGGACACTCGACCGCCGGCCCCGCCGGAAGACCGCCGCTCCTGGACCGGAGCAGTAGCGCGAAGGCTCCCGCCGTTCAGCGGGTCACCGGCTCCCGTTTTGCCTTTTTCGCGCGCTGTGGTGCCGGCGCTTCGTTCACGAAGTAGAACAGTTCGTCGAGCGTCAGGTCCGGGAATGCCTTTTTCGCCCCGATAATGAACTTTTCATTGATTCCCCGCTTACCCTCGCGCACCCGGTAAATTTGGCTCACCGATATGCCCATCGTTTTCGCCAGTTCGGACAGGTTGGCGTAGCGTTCGGCGGCCAGGTCGAATATTTTTGTCTTAATTATCATCTTTTTTCGATACTCATCGCATGTCAAATGTCCACAGTATAAAAACGGACATGCCATTTGTCAAGCATCGGCGTTCGATTTGACGGCCGGGCCGTGTTTGTTATAAGTTTGGAACCGGTGTGATATTCGGCGAATTTCTTCCGCGCACCCTGGTTCCGGTCCGGTGGCGAAGAAAGATTATGGCTGGCTCGCGGTTGTCGTTGTCCTGCTTGCGGTCATCCTGGCGGGTACGGGCAGCGTCTGGGTGCGGCATCACACTGGCACCGTTATTGACATTCGCGAATCCGCTCCGGTGCTCGATACGGGACGGGTCTACATCGATGGCGGTGTCGCTGCACCGGGCTGGTACCCGCTCCGCGCCGGTGACGCCCTTGACGACCTTATCGCCGCCGCCGGCGGTCTTCTGCCCGGTACCGATTTTGATCAAATCAGCCTGATTATCGGGAAAACCGGTGATAGTTCCCAAAGAGTCAACATCAACACCGCCGCGGCCTGGCTGCTGGCGGCCCTCCCCGGTATCGGTGAAACGAAGGCCCAGGCCGTAATCGACTGCCGCGAAGCCAACGGCCCGTTCCGGGACATCACCGAGATTATGAACGTCCCCGGCATCGGCCAGGGCCTCTACGACGGCATCCGCGACCTCATCACGGTCGGGGACTGACCGGTGGTCCTCGTCGCCCTCAGTGTCGCCTGGGTCCTCGGCATCTGGCTCGGCGCCGATCTCGACCTCCCGCTTTGGTTCCTGGCTGCCGGCGCCGTCCCGCTCGCCGTCCTCCCGGTCGCGCGCCGCTATCGCAAACCGCTGCTGGTGACGGCCGCCTGCCTGTGCCTGGTCGTCGGGGCGAGTGTCTATGCTCACCATTCCCTTTACGATGTCGACGAAACGTCGCTGCGGATATATAACGATCTCGGCGCCGTACAGGTCCGCGGCGTCGTGGCGTCCGACCCCGACGTCCGCGAGCGCAGCACGCGCCTCGAGGTAGCCGTTTCCTCGCTGGAGTCCGGCACCGAGCGGCGTAAGGTGTCCGGCAGGCTGCTTGTCTTCGTACCCCGCTACCCGTCCTACGCGTACGGCGATGAGGTCGTCCTCGCCGGCGATCTGGTTACGCCCCCGCAGCTCGACGATTTCGACTACCGCGGCTACCTGGAACACCAGGGCATCTACAGCCTCATGCAGTATCCGTCCGCGACCGTGATCGGTTCCGGGCGTGGCAACCCCGTCTTCGCCGGCATCTATGACCTCCGCCACCGGCTGGCCGCTTCGCTCTCGTCGGCCCTCCCGGAGCCACAGGCCTCCCTCGCTCGGGCCCTCGTTCTCGGCGACCGCGGCGGCCTCCCCGACGACGTCCGGACGCAGTTCAACCGCTCCGGCGCCGCCCACCTGCTGGCGGTCTCAGGTCTCCACCTCGGTATCGTGGCCGGCATCTTGCTCGCCCTCGGGACGGCCCTCTTCGGCCGCCGCCGTTACTTCTACGTGTGGTTCGCTTTGGCCGGCGTCTGGGCGTACGCCGTGCTCACCGGCTTTAACCCACCCGTCGTACGCGGCGCCGTCATGGCGAGTCTCTTCCTCGTGGCCGAGGCCCTCGGCCGCCAGCGAAGCGGTTTCGTGGCCCTCGCCTTCGCCGCCGCCGTTATGACCGCCGTCAGCCCCTACGTCCTCGGCGATGCCTCCTTCCAGCTCAGCTTCCTCGCCATGACCGGCCTTGTCTTCCTCTTCCCGCTCTGCCGTGACGGCGGCCGCGCGTTGGCAGGGAGGTGGCTGGGCGACGAAGGCGCGCTCGTCACGTTCGCCGGTTTCACCGTGGACGTCCTGAGCGCTACGTTCGCCGCCCTCGTCGCCGTCTGGCCGGTCGTGGCCTGGTATTTCGGCACGGTGGCCATAGCCGGCCTCCCGACCTCCTTCCTCGCCCTGCCGGTCCTGCCGGCTGTTATCGTCCTCGGAGGACTGGCGGCCTTGCTCGGCCTCGGAGTTCCCGTCCTCGGTCAGGCGGTCGGCTGGCTGGCCTGGCTGTTCCTCTCCTGGCTGCTGCTCGTGACCGGCTGGTTCGGCGGACCGGGTGGCGCCGTCGTCACCGTCGGTCCCTTCTCGCCGGTTTTACTCTGGCTGTACTACGGTGTGCTCGCGGCCGTGCTGTGGCTCGTCTACCGCCGGCGGCGGCGTAATCCCGCGGCGGGTGCGGCGGGTCGTATGCGTTCCGGCCTCAGCTTTGGTTTCAGTTTTTCACTCGACTGGCGCTGGCTCGTCGTGCCGCTCGCCGTGCTGGCCCTGCTGACCACGACGGCCGCCTTCACCTATCCAGACGATAACGTCCATGTCGGCTTCCTCGACGTCGGCCAGGGCAATGCCACGTTCATCACTCGCGGCACGACCCAGGTCCTTATCGACGGCGGCCCCGGCCCGCATGCGGTCGTGAGCGGCCTGGCGGCGCGCATGCCGTTCTGGGACCGCACTATAGAGGCCGTTGTCCTGAGCCATCCCCACGAGGACCACCTGGCCGGCCTCGTCGAGGTTCTCCGCCGCTACGAGGTCCGGCGTGTCATCGAGCCGCCGCTGGAGGCGGACACGCCGCTCGTGGCGGAGTGGCAGCGCCTCCTCGAAGAGAAGGGCATCGTTCCCATCATCGTCAACGACCGGGCGGAAGCGACCTTTAGCAACGAGATGTCTCTTGACATAACGTGCTCGTATTCGAATGGCTCCGGCAGCGAGGACCTGCCGACCCTCATCGTTCGTGTGGACGCCGGCGGCGCGGACTTCCTCCTCACCGCGGACATCACCGCCGCCGCCGAGCGCGACCTCGTTCACCGGCGGGCTGACCTAGATGTCGATGTCCTCCAGGTCTCCCACCACGGCTCGGAAGGCTCGTCCTGCCCGGAGTTCCTGGCCGTGGCGCGACCCGCCGCGGCGGTCGTCTCCTGCGGCCTCGATAACCGCTACGGCCACCCGGCCCCTGAAACCCTGGACCGGCTGCGTTCGGTTGTCGGTGAAGAGAATATCTACCGCACCGACGAGCGGGGGGGTATCGATTTCACCTGGGACGGCGAGAAGTTGACGGTCAGAACCGCCCGCTACCCCTCTTTCCTCACCAGCGCGCACACGTTCCGGGCGAAGGTTTTGAGCGGGAACCGGTAGCGGTCCTCCGGGAACAGGTTGAGCACGGTGAACCCGGCCGCCCGCGCCGTCCGCCTCATCTCCCCGAAGGTGAACAGGTGGTAGGACCGTTCCACCGTCCCCTCCTTGCTCCGCCACGGCACGGTGAGGTCGCGCGGCTTGCGCCAGAACCGCGGCTGCCAACGGTTCCAGGCGGTGATGAACGCCTCGCCGCCCGGCTTCAGCACCCGTTGCAGCTCCTTAAAGGCTTCCGAGCGCCCCTCCGCGTCGTGAATGTGGTGGTACACCGCCACCGCGATGGCGTGGTCGAAGAAGTCGTCCTCGTAGGGCAGGGCGCGGGCGTCCGCCTGCTTGAGTTCGACCTTGAAGTCATACTTTTCCGCGTACCGCTCCGCCAGCGCCAGCATGTTCGCCGAGACGTCGATGCCGTGCAGCTCGAACCTCTCCCGGAACGGCACGAAGTCCGGTCCGTGGGCGCACCCCACGTTGAGCAATCTGCCGCCACGCCAGCGGGCTGCCAGCCGCGTCAGCTCGACCTTGAAAATGGTGCGGTGCCGGAAGTTGTACCACCCCCCGGCGATGCGGTCGTAGGTGTTGTCCATCGTGTCCTGATATGCGGTACAATTATAGCATGAGCGCGATGCGGAAGTACGCCCGCACCATCTCCGGCGTGACCCCTCTGGCAGTGATGGCGAAGCCGCAGGGGTGTCCTGGCTCTTGTGTCTACTGTCCCACCTACCCGGACTCGCCGCAGAGCTACACGCCGGAATCGCCGGCTGTCATCCGCGCCCGGGCGAAGGACTATGATCCCCGCGACCAGGTGGCACTCCGTCTGGACATCTTCCGCAAGATGGGCCACCCCACGGACAAGGTCGAGCTCATCATCATGGGCGGCACCTTCCTGGCCGCGCCGGTCGACTACCAGTACCGCTTCATCAAGGAATGCTACGACGGCCTCAACGGCGTCGCCTCCGCATCCCTGGAGGAGGCCCGCCACCTCAACGAGACCGCCGCCAACCGCTGCACCGGCCTCTGCATCGAGACCCGCCCGGAC
>CAZOMF010000139.1:0-6487 GCA_964580635.1 uncultured Dehalococcoidaceae bacterium | reverse complement strand
CGCCCTTGTCGTAGGTCGCCAAGCCGAGGTTGTAGAGCGACCACGGCGATTTCCGCCCCTCGACGGTGATGGTCCCCTTGTAGAGCTTCACCCGTACCGCGCCGGTGATGTACCGCTGGCTGCTCATGATGTAGGCGCTGAGGTCGCGGTTGAACTGGCTGAACCACATGCCGTTGTAGATCACGTCGGATATCTCCGCCTCCACCCGCTGCTTGAAGCGGAGCTGGTCGCGGGACAGGTTGAGGTTTTCGAGCGCCTGGTGCGCCCGGATGAGCACCATCGCCGCCGGGGCCTCGTAGACCTCGCGGGACTTGATGCCGACCACCCGGTCCTCGATGTGGTCGATGCGCCCTACCCCGTGTTTGCCGGCCAGGTCCTGGAGCCGGTTGATAATGTCGAGGCCGCTCAGCGTCTCCCCGTCGAGGGAGACCGGCACTCCCTTCTCGAAGCCTATCTCCACGCAGTCCGGCTGGTCCGGCGCCTGCTCCGGCGCCACCGTCCACGTATAGGCGTCCTCGGGCGGCGAGGCCCACGGGTCTTCCAGCACGCCGCACTCGATGGCCCGGCCCCAGATGCTCTCGTCGATGGAGTACGGGCTCTTTTTCGAAACCGGTACCGGGATGCCGTGCTCCGCCGCGTAGGCGATGAGCTCCTCGCGGGTCATGCCCCACTCGCGGGCGGGGGCGTATATCTTCATCTCCGGCGCCAGCGAGCGGATGCCCACCTCGAAGCGCACCTGGTCGTTCCCCTTGCCGGTGCAGCCGTGGGCGATGGCGTTGGCGCCCTCCCTCCGGGCCACGTCCACCAGCAGCTTGGCCATGAGCGGCCGCGTCAGCGCGGTGGCGAGCGGGTACTGCCCCTGGTAAAGGGCGTTCGCCTGGAGCGCCGGGAACAGGAAGTAATCGACGAGCGTTTCCTTGGCGTCCACCACCTCGCACTTTACCGCACCGACTTTAAGCGCCTTGTCCCTTATCTGGGAAAAATCCCTCTCGTTGCCGACGTCGATGGTCACGGCGATGACGTCCATGCCGTACTTCTCGCTGAGGTACTTGACCGCCACGGACGTGTCGAGGCCGCCGCTGTAGGCCAGGACGAGTTTTTCTTTCACGGTATCCTCCGCGGGCGGGGAGGCTACTGTCCCTGCCCGAAATTGCGCTGCAGGAAATCGACGATGGAATCGTAGACGCCCGGGTACTGCCAGGAGTAATCGTGCCCCGGTGCCCGGAGCCACTTGAGGATGTTGCCGGGGTTATCGCTCTCCTTGATCATCCCGAACCATCCCTTCACGGTCGCCCAGAGCATGGCCGGCACGTTGCCGTAGCTGAACGTATCGTTGCCGATGCCGTTACTGTTGACGAGCAGGATGCGGTTGTCGCTCACGCTCGGCTTGTGCCAGAACGGCATGCCGGTCTGGATGCTGTAGACCTGCGGGCTGTTCTTGAGGCGGGCCATCGCCTCGTCGGTAATCACGGTGCCGGTGCTCTCACCGGCGACGATGACCTTCAGGTTCGGCAGGTGGTTGGTGAGGAACTCGATGCGCAGCACCAGGTCCTTGACCTTGTTGGGGTATTGCCGCATCGCCTCGACGATCTCGTCGAGGCTGCCCAGGAACCCGCCGCCCGTGCGCCGGTAGTTCATCACCACGGACTTGTAGCCGAGCTCGGTGAGCTGCGCGGTGATACCGTCGAGGATGGTCGCCCAGCCGGGCGTGTCCTGGGTGGTGTTCCAGCCCATGCCGCCGGAGTTGAAGATGATGACGACATCGTTGCTGGACGCTTCCACGTAGGAGCCGACGAGCTGATCGGCGAGCTGGCTGGCATGCTGCTGGTCGTCGGAGACAGTCTCGGCCGCTTTCTGGGCGTCCTCCCTGACGGATTGCGGAACCGAGGAAGCATCGACGGAGTCGAGAGATGGTTCCTGGATTCCGATCTGGTGGGCCATGCCTACTCCGTTGGTGATGAGGGTCAGTCCGATCATGAGCAGCAGCGGTATGCAGAGGAGCGCCGCCGCGATGCCCAGACTGCCGAGTTTTTTCGCCATTTGCCGTCTCTTCGGCCCCTATTCTACCAGAAAATCACGCCTTTCTACCAGCTAGAACCGTGCGCAGTATCCCTACCGCCTCGTCCACGTCCTTGTTCGTGATGATGAGCGGCGGCATCAGCCGGACGGCGTTGGGTTTGACCGCATTCACCAGCAGGCCGTTCTCCAGGCACCCGGTGAGCACTTCCTGGCTGATGTCACCGTCGAAGGCGATCGCCGCCAGCAGGCCGACACCGCGGACCTCCGTGATGACCGGGAACTCCTGCTTCAGCTTCTTCAGCTCGGCGAAGAGGTAGTCGCTGATCTCCTTCACTTTCTTGGGGAAATTGTGGGCGATGACATGGTCCATCACCGCCACCGCCGCCGCGCAGGTGAGCGGGTTGCCGCCGAAGGTCGAGCCGTGCTCCCCGAAGGCGAACACCGCGCAGTGCTCCTTGGCCAGCATCGCCCCGATGGGCACGCCCCCGCCGAGCCCCTTGGCGAGCGTCATGATGTCCGGCTCCACGCCGGATAACTGGTAGCCCCACAGCGGCCCGAGGCGGCAGACGCCCGTCTGTATCTCGTCGAAGATAAGCAGCAGCCCCTTATCGTCGCACCACTGGCGGACGGCCTTCAGGTAGCCGGTGTCCGGCACGTTCACCCCGCCCTCGCCCTGCACCAGCTCCAGCATGACGGCGCATGTCTTGGCGGAAGTCGCCGCCTGGAGCGCCGCCAGGTCGTTGTAGGGCACGCTCTGGAACCAGTCCGGCAGCGGCTCGTAGGGCTTGTGGAACTTCTCCTGCCCCGTCGCCGCCGTCGTCGCCAGCGAGCGCCCGTGGAACGAATCGTTGGCCGTGATGACCTCGTAGGCGCCGTTGAGCTTGAGCGCCCCGTAGCGCCGCGCCAGCTTGACCGCCGCCTCGTTCGCTTCGAGCCCCGAGTTTCCCAGCCAGACACGGTCCATGCACGAGTTCTTCACCAGCAGCTCGGCGAGCTCCACCTGCGGCACCGTGAAGAACTGGTTGGAGGTCTGGAGCAGGATGCGCGACTGGGTGATGATGGCCTCGGTCAGCACCGGGTGCGCGTGGCCCAGGCAGTCGACCGCCCAGCCCGCCACGAAGTCCAGGTACTCTTTGCCCTTGTCGTCCCATACCCTGGCGCCCTGGCCCTTTACGATCGTCACCGGGACGCGGGTCAGCAGCTGCATGTAGTATTTCTTTTCCAGTTCCTTCCAGTCCGCCATCATCCCTGCTCCTTCACTATGGTCGTGCCGCCCTCCGCCCCGTCCAGCTCCCGGACGAGCGCGTGCGGCGGCCGGCCGTCTATGATGCGTGCGACGGTCCCCGCCTCGAGGGCCTTCACGCAGGCGTTTATCTTCGGTATCATACCGCCGGCTATCGTGCCGTCGTTAATATGCGCCTCGGCCTGCCGCGCCGTCAAGTGCCGGAGCGGGTTGCCGTCCCCGTCCCGCACGCCGTCCACGTCCGTTAAAAACACGAGCCGCTTCGCCTTGAGCGCCGCCGCCAGGTCCCCGGCCGCCGGGTCACCGTTGACGTTGATGAGCTCGGCGGCCCCCTCCGGTCGGTCGACGGCGTAGAGGCTGATGGAAGCCACCACCGGCACGAACCCCGCCCCGATGAGCGCTTCCAGCACCGCCGGGTTGACCTTCGTCACCTCGCCGACGTAGCCCATCTCACGATTTTTCGCGCGGGCCTCTATCAGATGACCGTCCACGCCGCTGATGCCCACGGCCCGGCCGCCCCGTGCGTTGATGGCGGCGGTTATCTCCTTGTTGGCCAGCCCGGCCAGCACCGCCGTCGCCACCTCGAGGGTGGCAAGGTCGGTCACCCGCTCGCCGCGGACGAATTTCGTCTCGATGCCCTGCTTTTTCAGCCATTCGGTCACGGTGGCGCCGCCGCCGTGGACGACGACGAGCTGCTCGCCGCGCTGCTGGAGCGCCACGATGTCCTCGATGGTCGTGTCCCGGCTCCCGAAAGTCGAGCCGCCTATTTTTATGACGGTAATACTGTTCATCCTACGTCGTGTAGTCCGCGTTGATGGTCACGTACTCCCTGGAGAGGTCGCAGCCCCAGGCGGTCGCCTCCCCCTCCCCGAGATTGAGGTCGACAATGATAATCACCTCGTCGTTGCGGAGGTAGTCGGACACCGCTTTCTTCTCGAACGGGTACGGCGTGCCGCCCTTGTAGACGCAGACGCCGCCGATCTCGATATAGCACGTGTCCGGGTCGAGCTCGACGTCGCTCCGTCCCGCCGCCGCCAGGATGCGGCCCCAGTTGGGGTCCGCCCCGTGTACCGCCGTTTTCACGAGCGGCGAAGCCGCGATGGTCCGCGCCGCCCGCCGGGCCTCCGCCTCGCTGGCCGCGCCCCGCACCACCACCTCGATGCGCCGCGTGGCGCCCTCCCCGTCCCGGGCGATGGCCTTGGCGAGGTGGACGCACACCTCGTCGAGCGCCTGCCGGAACAGTTCCGCCCGGTCGCTCCCGGCCGTAATCGTCCCGCCCCCGGCTTTACCGTTGGCGAAGAGGAACACCATGTCGTTGGTGGAGGTGTCCGTGTCCACCGTCACCATGTTGAACGAAATGTCCGCCGCCCGCCGGAGGGCCTGCTGGAGGAACCGCTGCTCCACCGGCGCGTCGGTGGTGAGGAAGGCGAGCATGGTCGCCATGTCCGGGTGTATCATCCCGGAGCCCTTGCAGCACCCGCCGATGGTAAAGCCCCCGGCGCTCACGGCGTACTCCTTAGGCACCGTGTCCGTCGTCATGATGGCCCGGGCGAAATCAGCGCCGCCTGCCTCGGAGCACCTGAGGCGGGTGACGCCCTCGCTGATGCGGTCCATCGGCAGCCGTGCCCCGATGACCCCGGTGCTCGCCACGAGCACGCTCTCCGGGTCCAGGTGGAGCACCCCGGCCCCCAGGGCCGCCATGGCGACGGCGTCCTCCATCCCGGCGGCGCCGGTGCTGGCGTTGGCGCAGCCGCTGTTGACGATGACCGCCGCCGCCTTGCCCGTCGCGGTGCGCTGCCGGGATACGAGCACCGGCGCGGCTTTCACCTTGTTCTTCGTATAAACGGCGGCCACCGGCACCGGTCCGCCGGCGGAGAGCACCGCCAGGTCGAGCCGCCCGGATGCCTTCATCTTGATGCCGGCGGCGGCCGCACCAGCACAAAATCCCTTCGGGGAGGTCACCCCACCCGAAGGGATTCGGGATATTGCGTCTGTCATTTATAGAATCATAGCACAAACGCAGGCTACGAACAATGGAAGATGGTATCGTTTCCGCTCATGGTGAGCCTGTCGAACCATGAGCGGCCTGTCATTGCGAGAGAGTCCCGATTGCATCGCGACGACCGAAGCAATCCGCCCATCCGTCTCCAGCCTCCCGCCCTATCGCGCCGGGTGTCGCTTCATAAACTCAATCAATATCCCGTTCACCTTCTCCGGCTGCTCGGAGTAGAACCCGTGCCCCAGCCCCTCGAGTATGACGAGCTCCGCCCCCGGTATCCGCTCGGCGATGATGGCCCCGTTGGCCGCCGGGATGAGCCGGTCGTCCTCGCCGTGGATGACGAGCGTCGGCGCGGTGATCTCCGGCAGCCGGTCGTAGACGTCGTGGGCGTCGGCTGCCGCCATCTGCCGCCGGTAGCTCGACGGACTGGCCGGGTGCTGCGACGTCGTCTTCACGTACTCCTCCACCAGGTCCGGGTTGTCCCGGATGAACGCCTCGCTCCACAGCTCCGGCAGCAGGTTGCGGTTTCGCTCCTCGGGGCTAAGCTTGTCCATGAGGGCCGGGTTGAGCGCGCCGCCCCCGGCGCCGTCGGCGATGCTGTGCACACCCCCCGGTCGCGTGCAGCCGGGTATCAGGCTGATCAGCCGGTCGGGGTGAAGGACGGCGAAGTTGAGGGAGATCATCCCGCCCATGGATATCCCGAAGAGGTGCGTCCCGGCCACCCCGAGCGCGTCCAGCAGCCCGGCGATGTCGTCGGCGAACATCTTCATACTGTAGGGCTCGTCCGGCTTGTCCGTCCGCCCCGCGCCCCGGTTATCGAAGGTGATGACCCGGAATTCCTTCGCCAGGCCCGGCAGGTTGCGGTACCAGCGGGTCAGGTCGCTCCCCAGCCCCGGCACCAGCACGAGCGGCTCGCCCTCGCCGTGGACCTCGTAGTAGATGTTGATACCGTTGACCTTCGCGTACGGCATGACTCCCTCCCGGCGGTCGATTTCCCTGAGTCTAGTCCGCCCGCCGCGGCGTGTCAAACCCATTTTCCCTCTCCTTCCGCCTTCCCGTCATTGCGAGGGAGTGCAGCGACCGAAACGATCCGCCCGCTCGTCCTGAGCCTGCCGAAGGATGAGGTTCGCCCCTCTCCATTGGTGGAGAAAGGCCGAGGGAAAGTCACCCTAATTTGAAAGCCCCTCCCTACTCTGCTACACTCGCAGTATGAAAATCGTACGTTT
>CAZOMF010000138.1:0-6549 GCA_964580635.1 uncultured Dehalococcoidaceae bacterium | reverse complement strand
GACCGGCGCGGTCGAAGCCCATCCGCTGCAGCTCGGCGACGAGCTCCGGGAAGAGAATGACGAGGTGGTGGTTGGCGCCCCAGCCGGAGCCGGGCAGCGGTCCCATGCCCTTGAAGCCCCACTGGAAGAGGACGCGGCTTTCGAACCGTATCATCGTCTCGACGATGTTGTCCAGCACGCTCTCGGCCGTCCAGGTGCCTATCATGCCGCCGTAGAAGTTGCTGATGGGGCTGTGCCCGAAGATGGTCGCCACGGTGACGGCGCTGTCATCCGGCCCGAGGCCGGTGGTGGTGTGGTAGGCCGGCCAGGGGTGGCCGTCCGGGTTCTCGGCGAAGGTGTAGAAGGTGTGCGGCGAGACGCGGCCGGTGAGGGCCATGTCGTTCTTGCCGGGCCAGGTGCGGCCGCAGTTGAGGGTGGTGAGGCGGAGGGCGCGGCCGATGGTATTGTTGGCGCGGAACCCGTGCCCGAGGAACCCGATGCCGCTGTTCATGCCGAGCTCTTTGCCGATAGGCCCGCTTACGCAGACCATGAGCGAGAAGGAGCCGGCCGAGGCCAGGATGTGGAGGTCGTCGAAGTCCGGGTTGGCCATCGTCTCCACCGCGGCGATGATGACCGGCAGGTACTCCGGCTTCGCTCCCGCCATGACCGCGTTGACAGCCACCTTCTCCACGGTGACGATGCCGTGTTTCGGATTGATTTTCCCCAGCACCTCGTCCGGGGCGCGGCCGGTGCCGGAGAGCATCCAGTGCACCTTTTCGCGGGTGGGGGGGACCATCGGCAGGCCGTCGCCCCACTCGCGGGCGAGGTAGTCGGCGTTGAAGGCTTCCCACGCCTCGTCGAGGGTCGGACCGGAAATCGTGAGAGTAGCCGGGCCGTCCGTGTCCCGTTCCTGCTCGGGCGGGGCGGTCTCCTCGGGCTTGAGGGGCTCGGTGAGGTGGCGCATCAGCTCGTCGAAGATGCCGGCGACGAGCGGTGTCACGGTCGCCACGTCGCCGCGGACTTTATAAAACTCGGAGGATTTTATACGGGTCCTCCTGACCGTGGGCATGGAGTGGTCGCGGGAGGCCGAGTCGGCGTCGTCCTCGAAGGTATCGCAGTTGATGAAGACGCCCGGTTTGCCGAGCCGTTCCAGCTTGATGGTGCCGGCGACGCCGGCATAGGTGCAGGACCCTCAGTCGCCGACGGCGTAGACGAAGCCGTCGATCTTCGGGGCGAAATCGGCGAGGTCCTGGTCGGTGATCTCGTAGGGGCCGGCGAGGTAGACGGTCTCGGCGCCGGGGTAGGCGGCCTTGATTTTATCGGCGAGGGCCTCGTAGAAGTTGTCCATGCCGTGCTTGCTGTTGGAGTAGAGGCCGATGGTCTTGCTGGCAATCCCGTCGAGGCGGGGGGAAGGGGCATACACGGGCAGGGGTTCGATCTCGCCGCGGGGGTTCATTACGTGCAGGGTAACGTCGCTCATATCACTTCTCCTTGGGGCAGCGCTCTTGGCTGGCGCAGATTAATGACACTATAGCACGTCTCGTTTTGCGGGCGCACGTCGATACCGTCGCGGAAGTAGTACGTAAGTGAAAGGGCGGCGGCTGCTGGCCGCCGCCCCGGGAGTGCGGGTTACCGTTTGCAGTACGGTTCGGGAAAAATCCCGTGTGAAGGTGGCGTTTAGACCGGTTTGATGAAGTACCAGTTCGTTTCGGCGAGCAGGCGCGCGTGCGATGACTCTTTATGGTCCGGGAGCACGCCCATGCCGATGAGGCAGGTCTCGCACACGGCCTCGCCGCGGTGCTCGTAGATCTTGCCGGGATAGGGGTACTCGGTGGGTTCGTCGGTGAACGCTTTGCCGCACTTGGTGCACTTGGCTTCCATGATAGTTTCCTCGTTCCCACGGCGTCGTACGTGTAAAATCGGCCAACGCCTGGCGCCGCTGATGGTTCTATTTCATTATAACGCTTTGCAGGATGATGCCAAAATCCGGCCAGCGTCTTGCCGATGCATTCGGGAAACCTGGGTTTCCCGGGTCATCCCGGCGAAAATAAAAATCCCCGGCGTTGTCGCCAGCACCGGGGATTTCTTTCTCGATTGAGTCAGGGCTAGAGGCCGGCGAGCTTGATGATCTCCGGCACCCGCTTCTCCCAGCCGATGGCCATGATGTGGACACCCTGGCAGAGCGGCTTGATCTCCTTGATAAAGTCCGCGGCGATCTTGATGCCGGTGGCGGCGCGCTCTTCCTTGGGGGCGTCCGCCATCTTCTGGATGATATCGTCCGGGACGAGGACGCCGGCCACGTTGGCGTTCATGTAGCGGGCCATGCCGGCGTTCTTGAGCGGGATGACCCCGGCCAGTACCGGTACGTTGAACTTGGAGACCCGGTCCATGAACCGCTTGAACGAGTCCACGCTGTAGACCGCCTGGGTCTGGAAGTACTTCGCTCCGGCGGCGATCTTTTTCTGCATCTTGATTATCTGGAGCTCGGTCGAGGCCTCCGTGTTCGAGTCCACCTTGACGACGGCGCCGGGGAAGAAGGCGGGCGCGCCCTGGAGCTCGTTGCCGGAGAGGTCGTGGCCGCCGTTGAGGGTGGTGATCGTCTGGAGCAGGCTCACGGAGTCGAGGTCGTAGACGCCGACCGCCTGGGGATGGTCGCCGAGGGCTGGCAGATCGCCGGTGAGGGCGAGCACGTTCTTGATGCCGAGCACCCAGGCGCTCAAAAGGTCCGACTGGAGCGCGATACGGTTGCGGTCACGGCAGGTGACCTGGTAGATGGGTTCCAGCCCGCCCTGGACGCAGAGCGCCGAGGTAACCAGGCTGCCGAGGCGCATCACCGAGCTCTGCTGGTCCGTCACGTTGACGGCGTCCACCTTGCCCTTGAGGACCTCGATGTTCTCCTTGATCTCCGTGGTATCGGTGCCTTTCAGGGGTCCGAACTCGCAGCTGATGGCAAACTGCCCTGATTCCAGTTTCGATTGCAGGCTCACTCTACCTTTACCTCCGTGTCGTATTCCTCAAGCGCAAAACGCTGAGTATGCAGCATCTCCGGGCGGAGCATCCGTTTCCGGTAGTCCGGCACGTCCACCATCAGAGCGAGCCGCTCCAGCTGGCCCTTCTCCTTGAGGCGCTCGTAGATGCGCTCCCAGCCGCAGGGCTTGTCCGGAGAGATCTCGCACATGCCGTGATTGGCGCCGCCGCAGGCGCCGCTGACCAGGCTTTTGGTGCACGCGGTAATGGGGCAGATGCCGCCGGTGTAGAAGAGGTAGCACTGGCCGCACTCGGCGCAGCGCTCGCTGCCTTCCCACTCTCCGCGTTTGCCGCCCAGGTTTATTGTATCACATCCCGGGTAGACAGGTTTAGTCAGCGCCTCGGCGACGGCCTGGACGCCGATGCCGCAGGTGAGCACGAGCACGGAATCAGCCTGCATGACCTCCGCCACGTTGCCGCGGAGGCCGCTCTTGACGAGGGCTTTTTCACAGAGAAAGTCGATGTTCCTGGTGCCGGTCACCGTTTTGCCGGCCCCTTCCAGCCGCGCCTTCATCTCCGCCACCTGCACGGGGCCGCCGGAGCCGGAGGACTCGGCGCAGCCGCTGCAGCCGAGGACGAACACGGCGTTCTCGCCGTCGAGGTAGCCGAGAATCTCTTCAAAGGGTTTCTGTTCCGAGATTATCATTGCATCCTCCTTACACGACCCTGAATTTTCCGAGTTCCCGACCTTTAGGGGTGACGACGTGGATGGCGCAGGCGAGACATGGGTCGAAGGCGCGGACGATGCGGACGATCTCGAAGGGGTTGCTTTCGTCCCTGACCGGCGCGCCGATGAGCGCCTGCTCGATGGGGCCGTGACGGCCGTTGTCGTCCATGGGGGAGACGTTCCAGGTGGTGGGGACGACGGCCTGGTAGTTGGCTATCTTCTTGTCCTTGATCTCGATCCAGTGGCCGAGCGCCCCGCGCGAGGCGTCCATGATGCCCATGCCGCTCGCCTCGTCCGGGAGCTCGTACGGCACGTAGGCGGGCTCGCCGGGCTTGAGGGAGAGCGCCCAGCCTTCCATCTGGTCGGCCACGAACTTGGCGGAGAGGGCCCGCCCCAGGTGCCGCCCCAACGTGGAGAAGAGGACCTCCGGCCCGGCCTTGAGGGCCTTGAGGGAGCCTTCCACCAGCTCCTTCATGACGGGATCGCCGGCGGCGTAGGTGACCGCCACTCTGGCCAGCGGACCCACCTCGTAGACGTCGCCGTCGTAGCGGGGGGCCTTGGTCCAGGAGTAGGCGCCGGCCTTGCCGGGCTGGGGGACCGTGTCCCCGTTGGAGGGGTGGCGCTTGGTGGTGCTGTCCTCGTACCAGGAGTGGCGGACGTGCTCGGAGATCTTGCCCGTTTCCAGCGACCGGTACTTGAGGTGCTTGTCCACCGTGCCCTGTTTGAAGAGCCGGTCGCGGCGGGCGTAGTCCGGGTTGGCGCCGTCCAGGTCGTAGATGCCGTAGGAGAGCAGGTTCTGGCAGCCCGCGCCGAACCCCGCGTAGTCCAGGTAAGCCCCGGCCACGGCCAGCACGTCCGGGATGTAGACGTTGTCCACGAAGTCCTGGAGTATCTTGACCTTCCAGATGTAGGCGAGGATCTTGTCCGGGGTGGGGACGGAGGTGACACCGCCCGGCACGACGCCGACGCTGTGGGGTATCTTGCCGGAGAAGATGCTGACCGCCTCGTGGCCGATACGGCGCATCTCCAGGGCCTGGACGTAGTGGGCCACGGCCGCCTGGTTGACCTCCGGCGGGAGGCGGTAGTCGCCCTCGTAGCGGGGAAGGAAGGGCTCGAGGGCGCCGCGCTGGATGAAGTCTTTTACGGAGTTGAGCTGCGAGTCCTTCCCGTCGTAGGAGGCGACGTCGGCGACATTGACATAATCCAGCGCGGCCAGGTGGTAGAAGTGCAGGATGTGGTCCTGCACGAGGTGAGCGCCGTGGATGAGGTTGCGGATGACGCGCCCGTTGTGGGGGATCTTGTCCGCCACGCCGAAGGCGCTGTCCAGGTTGAGGGCGGCGGTGAGGCCGTGAGACTGGGGGCAGACGCCGCAGATGCGCTGGGTGATGACCTGGGCGTCGCGTGGGTCGCGGCCGCGGAGGATGAGCTCCAGGCCGCGGAACAACGTACCAGTGGCGCGTGCGTCCTTGACGACGCCGTTCTCCACCACACATTCGATCTTAAGGTGACCCTCGATGCGGGTCATGGGGTCGATGACGATAGTGCCCATTACTTTGCCTCCTTCTCGGCCCAGTGCGCGCCGATGGACGGGAGGTCGACATCGACGAGCTTCTGATAGAACGGCAGGGTCGGGTCGGCGAACTCCGGCTGGGTGCAGCCGTTGCAGGGCGCGCCGGCGCCGATCACCCAGTTGGTGCCGCCGTTCCAGCGGCGAAGAGGGCAGTCCGAGTAGGTAATGGGGCCCTTGCAGCCGAGCTCGTAGAGGCAGCCTTCGTCGCCCAGTTTCTTGGCGAACTTCTGCTCATCGAACCAGGCGCGGTTGGGGCAGTTCTCGTGGATGGTCTTGCCGTAGTAGGCCTTGGGACGCAGGTGCTCGTCGAGGGCGTCCGCCGAGGGAAGGCCGCCGAGGATGATGGAGGCCACCGTGCCGACGAACCAGTCCGGGTGGGGCGGGCAGCCCGGGATATTGATGAGGGGCGTGGCGATGCCTTCCGCTTTGAGTACCTCGCGCACGGGAGCGCACTGGGACGGGTTGGGGGGCGCGGCCGGGATGCCGCCGAACGAGGCGCAGGTGCCGAGGGCGATGACGGCCAGGGCGTCGCGGGCGGCGTCCGCCACGCGCTGCCTGATGGACATCTCGCCGATGCTGGCATAGGTGCCGGAGGCGTCCATGGATATCGCGCCGTCCACGACCAGGACGTACTCTCCTTTGCGACGGGCGATGGTGTCCGCCATGACCTGGACGGCCATATCGCCCGCCGAGGCCATGATGGTGGGATGGAACGTAAGGTTGAGGTGTACGCCGGGGGCGACCTGGTCAACCAGAAGATTTTTGATAGTGGGGCTGGCCGAGTTGAGAAGGGAAATGGTGCAGCCGGTACAAGAGGCGCCCGGAAGGTACACAACGGGAAGTTCTTTAACCATTTGCGACTCCTTTCTCGTTTTTCCGTATACTGAACCCGTCATAATTTCCTCATTATTACGGGTGTTTTCCCCTTGCCAGCCGGGTAATCTACCGGGGATTATAACGCAAAGATACCCGTTTGTCACGGGTATAACTACCCGCGAACGGAAAAAATCAGGGAAAACGAAGAAAAAATACGCGTTTCAGGGCAAAACGTTCGAATAGAAGGAATAGCGGACGCCCGGCGCGGTGTCCCGCGTATCGATGAACAAGGCCTGCTTTCCCTGCGTGAAAAGTCGGATGCCTGGCTCGTTCGCTTCGGGCGGACTCACCCCGGCACGATAGGCAGGGAAAAAACGGCCGGCTACTGCGGCAGGGCCCGGGCGATGATCTCCGCGAGGTCCAGCACCTTGACGTTGTCGGCGGCTTCCTTGGCCTGGAGGCCGTCCTCGAACATGGTCATGCAGTAGGG
>CAZOMF010000137.1:0-6586 GCA_964580635.1 uncultured Dehalococcoidaceae bacterium | reverse complement strand
GCCTCGGCCAACTGGCGGCCGGCCCAGCCTTGCCCGTAGCCGCCCGGGTCGGCAAAGCTCCGGTAGGTTCCCCCGACCTTGACGACGGACGGGTTGGGCCACTCATGCAGGAGCGGGTCGGCCCCCGCCCGCAAGACCTTGAAGCCGCCCCGCATGAACCCGTCCGCGGGGGCTTCGGCGTAGCCCATGGCCACGTCCGCCCCGCACCAGTAGTCGAACCATAGCCGCCACTTGCCGTCGTCGAACAACAGCGCGGGCCGGTGGTACATCCCATTCACGAAGGCGTCTCCCGGACCATGGCGCGCTCATCAATCGCCGGAGCAGGGTCGTCCTCAGTCCCGGCCGCCGCCTCGTGACGGTCCAGGAAAGGCACGAACGCCACGATACGCTGCCGGCGGAAGTGCCCCCAGGCGACGTTGGTAGCGACGCGATAGAGCCAGGCTCGGAACGAGGTATGGATGCCGGTCTTCATAATTCCCCGATACGCCCTGATGAAAGTATCCTGTCGCAGGTCGAGGGCCAGGTCATAGCTGCCGGTCAGGCGACACAGGTACCTCAGCACGGGCGCCTGATAGCGTTCGATAATGTCGCCGAAGGCCTCCGTATCGCCGTCCCTGACGAGGGCAATCGTTTTTCCGTCCTCTTCCAAGCCTGGTTCTGTTCCCTCCCCGACCATATAGATACCCGACGGACCGAAAACCGGACACAACGCCTCCAGAATAGTGCTTTACACCGATGAAAGGCAAGAACCGCGGCAAGACCGACCCGGCGAAAATGCCAAGCCCTCAACCAGCTACTTACCATGTACACGAGTCCGACGAGCCGAGTGGACGGCAAGACCCGTCTCCGGGCGATCGGGAACTCGGCCATTCCCAAACGAAAAACGGAGAGCACTCGTACCGAGCACCATCCGGGGGTCCGGTACTGTGCCGGAAACCGTTTTCAATTTCACCCCGTACCACGTATTGTATTCGCAGGGTTATTTTGTTATACTTGTGCGGATTCATCTGGTACAAGATGGTACGCAACGAAGGAGGAAACGCCGGCATGAGAAGAAAATCCGTCCTGATCACATTCGTTAGCTTTCTCGTTATTATCGGTATCATTGCGATGGGGCTCACCGCCTGCAGCAGCGATACAACCACGAGTCCTTCACCCTCCGTTTCCGTTTCTCCCTCCACGACCACCAGCCACACCGCTACACAGACGACCAGCCAAGCGGCCGACACCGGCGGCACGGCCCTGACCATCACCAAGGGCAGCCAGACCGCCAGCTACTCCCTGGCGGACCTCAAGGGCATGACCCCGGTCAAGGGCTGGGGCGGCATCATGAACAGCTCCGGAGTCATCAGCGGGCCGTTCATGCAGAAAGGCGTTGTCCTCACCGGATTGCTCGATAACGTCGGGGGCATCAGCGAGAACGACGCCATCCGCATCACCGCCAAGGACGGCTACTCTATGACCTATTCCTACGACCAGATCGCCAACGGGAACTTCACTACGCTGGACTGCTCGGACGGCTCCGAGGTACCCCACGACCCGCTGACCGTCATCCTCTCCTACGAGGAGGACGGCACGGCGCTCTCCGACCAGGTGGGACCACTCCGCATCGCCATCCTCAACGGGAACACCCAGGTGACCGAGGGCCACTGGTGGATCAAGTGGGTCCAGGACATCGAGATCGTCCCGTTCGAGAAGTCCTGGAGCCTGCACCTGGAAGGGGTGCTGACGGAGGACATCGACAGCAACACCTTCGAGTCCTGCGCGGCCCCCGGCTGCCACGGCACGTCCTGGACCGACGACCAGAACCGCGTCTGGGAGGGCATCCCGCTCTGGTTCCTGGCGGGGCGCATCGATGACGAGAACAACCACAGCAAGGAAACCCAGGCCTTCAACGACGCCGTCGCGGACGCCGGCTACACGCTGACCATCGCGGCTGCCGACGGCTACGCCAAGACCTTCGACAGCACCGCCGTCAAGCGCAACAACGACTACATCGTCAGCTTCCGGCGCGACGGCGAGCCGCTACCGGACAACCAGTGGCCGCTCCGCCTGGTGGGGCCGAACCTGACCAAGGGCGAGATGGTCGGGCAGATTGCGACCATCACCCTCGACTTCGGGACGGCCGCACCGAACGAAACGCCCACCGAGACGACCGCCACGTCCATCGTGCCGGCCGGACCGGCCTGGTCCATCCACCTGGAAGGCGCCCTGGCGGAAGACGTGGACAACGCCTACCTCAACAGCTGTCTAAGCTGCCACGGCACGTCGTGGACGGACGACGACGGCCAGACCTGGGAAGGCGTACCGCTCTGGCTGTTCGCCGGACGGGTGGACGACGACTTCAAGCACAACCAGAACCAGCCCGGTGCCTTCAACGACGACGTCGCCGCGGCGGGGTACCAGGTGGAGATCGTCGCTTCCGACGGGTACTCCAAGACATTCGAGTCAGCCGACATCGCCCGCAACGACGATATCTTCGTCGCCTTCGTCCGGGACGGCGGCGCGCTGCCGGAAGACCAGTGGCCGGCGCGGCTCGTCGGGCCGAACCTGACCAAGGGCCAGATGGTGGGGATGATCACGGAAATCATCGTCCATCTGCCCTGACGAACGAACCAGCAGGGTGTGACGGCGGATTTCCCCCTCCCGCCATCACACCCGTACCTTTACCTTTCGAGGACACCGACAGCCATGCTGAAATCCACTTTGCTTATCTTAATCCTCCTAGCGGCGGGCCTCCTGCCGGGCTGCTCGCGCGAGAAAGAGGTCACCACGTTGCTCGTGCTGCACGCCGGGAGCCTCGTCATACCCTTCGAGCAGGTGGAAAAGGAGTACGAAGCGCTCCACCCGGAAATAGACCTGCAGTTCGAGGGGCACGGCAGCATCCAGGTGGTGCGGCACACCACGGAGATCGGCGATCCCGCCGACATGGCCGTGGTGGCGGACTACTCACTGCTGCCGCTGCTGATGTATCCCGCCGCCCTGCCGGACGGCTCCGGGGCGTACGCGGACTGGCACATCCGTTTCGCCACCAACCGGCTCGGCATCGCCTACACAGACGACAGCGCCCACGCCTCGGAGATAACCGACAGCAACTGGTACGAGCTGCTCCAGCGCAACGACGTCAACCTGGGGCTGTCCGACCCGCGCCTCGATGCGGTGGGCTACCGCGCCCTGATGCTCATCCAGCTGGCGGAAAACTACTACCACGAGAACAACCTCTTCGAGGACCTGATCACCAAGAACTTCACCCCCTCGGTCCCCTCATTCGAGGACGCCAACGGCGTCTACCAGATACGGGTGCCGGAGCTGCTCCAGGCGAACAAGGACTGCATCTACCTGCGCGGGTTCTCCGTGCAGCTGCTGTCCCTGCTGGAAGCCCGGCAGATCGACTACGCTTTCGAGTACGAGAGCGTGGCCCGGCAGCACGACCTCAACTGGCTGCCGCTGCCGCCGGAGGTCGATCTGAGCCGGGAATCGATGGCGGACATCTACGCGGGGGTGCAGGTGACACTCGACTACCACCGCTACGCCACGGTCAACCCGGTCTTCGAGGGGCTGCCCATCGTCTACGGGATAACCATCCCGAAGAGCGCCCCCCATCCCGAGGCAGCCGCGGCGTTCCTCGACTACCTGCTCGGGCCGGAGGGCCAGCGAATCCTGCGGGAGAACTACCAGCCACCGCTGGAGCCGCTGGAAACGGACAATCCGGACGGCGTACCGGAAGCGCTGCGCCACCTGCTGCCCGGAGGCGGATAACGAGGGAGGAGACGGATGAAGCCGCGCCGCCGTCTCAACGGGCTGTCACTGGGGTTCCTGCTGCTCGGCGTCATCATCCTGCTGTTCATTGCGACGCCGCTGCTGCGGATGATCTTCGGTTCGAAGGTCGATATCCTGGTGGAAACGGCCAAGGACCCGCGCGTCATCAACGCCATCGTGCTCACGCTGTATTCGGCCCTCATCGCCACGGCGGTCGGCTGTGTCCTCGGGGTGCCGCTCGCCTATCTGCTGGCGCGGCACGACTTCCGCGGCAAGCGGTTCCTGGAGGGACTCATCGACCTTCCCATCGTCGTCCCGCACACGGCCGCCGGCATCGCCCTACTGTTCGTCTTCGGGCGAACGTTCTTCGTGGGGCAGGCGTTCGAGGACATCGGGGTACGGTTCACGGACTCGGTGGCAGGCATCGTGGTCGCCATGCTCTTCGTGAGCGTGCCATTCCTCATCGATTCCGCCCGTGAGGGCTTCAAGGCGGTGGACGTCCGGTTGGAGAACGTGGCCAGGACGCTCGGCGCGACGCCGTGGCAGACCTTCCGCAAAGTGACGCTACCGCTCGCCTGGCGGAGCATCGTCTCCGGCAACATCATGATGTGGGCGCGAGGCATCAGCGAGTTCGGCGCGGTCATCATCCTGACCTACAACCCGATGATCGCCCCGGTGCTCATCTGGGAGCGGTTCCAGACCCACGGGCTGGCATACGCGCAACCCATCGCCGTGCTGCTCATCATCATTGCCATCATCGTCTTCATCACGCTGCGGCTGCTGGTGTCCCGGAGGGAGCGGCCATGATACGGCTCGAAGGGTTGGGCCTGGCGCTCGGCGAATTCCGCCTGCGGGATATCGACCTGAAGGTGGCGACGGGAGAGTATTTCGTGCTGCTCGGCCCGACCGGCGCCGGGAAGACGGTGCTGCTCGAGGCCATGGCGGGCCTCACGCGGGTGACGGACGGCCGCATTTTCCTCGGCGAGGAGGACGTGACCGGGCGCGAGCCGGAGAGGCGGGGCGTCAGCATCGTCTACCAGGACTACTCGCTTTTTCCGCACCTGAACGCGCGGGACAACATCCTCTTCGGGCTGCGACTGAAGAAAACGATGCCCGCAGACTGCGACGGGGCGCTGGACTGGATCGCCGGACTGCTCGATATCCGCCACCTGCTGGAACGACGGGTGGCGACGCTGAGCGGCGGCGAGCGCCAGAAGCTGTCACTGGCGCGGGCGCTGGTGACGAAGCCGGCGGTGCTGCTGCTCGACGAGCCGCTGAGCGCGCTCGACCCGCAAACGCGGGAGCAGACGCGGGAGGAACTGCACCGGCTGCACGAGACGCTTGGCATGACGGTCGTCCACGTGACACACGATTTCGAGGAGGCGATGTCCCTGGGCGACCGTATCGGGGTGCTCGGTGAAGGAAGTTTGCGGCAGGTGGGCACGCCGCAGGAGGTCTACCGGAGGCCGGCTTCGGTTTTCGTGGCCCGCTTTATGATGGTGCGGAACCTCTTCGCCGGCGAAGTCTTCCACGACAGCGACGGCCACCCGCGGTTCCGTGGAGAGGGGCTGGACCTGGCGGTCCCGGACACGACAGCCGGCGCCTGTCAGGCCACCATCCGACCGGAGGACATCACCCTGGTCCAAGACGAGGCCGCTCCCTGGGCGGAAAACCAATTGACCGGGACCGTTACCGGGATATCCGACCGGGGAGCGCAGTGTTTCGTAACGGTGCGGACCACCCTCGAGCTGACCGTGCTGCTCAACAATAACCGCACCCTGCGGCTGGCGCCTGGGGATGAGGTCACCGTTTCCATCCCGCGGGACACGGTACACCTCATAAAAGAGACATAGCGTCCGAAGCCATTCAGCACCGCGAGGCAGGCCCCTGAAGGGTCTGTCTCCGTCTTAACAGCCCTGTTCACTGCGGAAGATGATATCGTCCTGTATCTCCGGTGAGAGCATGACGAAGTAGGCGCTGAAACCGCCCACGCGGACAACGAGGTCGCGGTGCTTGTCCGGGTGCGCCTTGGCATCACGGAGCTCATCGGTGTCCACCATGTTGTACTGGATGTGCTGGCCGCCGTTGCGGAAGAAGGTATCCGTGAGGACGGCGAGCTTCTCCCGGCTCTCCGGGCTCTGCATGACCGTCCAGGAGAACTTCTGGTTAAGACAGGAGGCGTAGGACTCCTCGAAGCCGGCCTTGAGCGCGGAGCGCATGACGCCGGTGGGGCCGAGCTTGTCCATGCCGCGCATAGGCGAGATGGAGCCGTCATTGAGAGGTTCCTTGGCCTTGCGGCCGTTAGCAAGCGCCCCGACGCCGAGGCCGCCGAAATAGTGCCAGGAAAGGCCCTCGCGGGAAATCTTGCAGGGCTGGTCGAAGGGATTGATATAGGACTTCAACACGCTGCCGGAGAAGCGGCCGACCTCGCGGACCATCTCGTCAGCCTCGTCGATGTCATTACCGAACTTGGGCGCGGCCAGGCACAGCTGGCGGATACGCTCGCCTTCCTTACCTTCGAAGTTCGAGTCGATAGCGTCCATCAACTGAGACATGGTGAGTTTCTCGTCATCGAACACGAGCTTCCTGATGGCGGTGAGGGTATCCGCGGCGTCCACGATGGCGCGGTCGCTGATGCCGTAGCTGTGGTCGTCGTCGGTAATGAGGAGGTCCTTTCCCCTTTCCATGCTGTTGGGACCGGTGATGCAGGAGTTGAAGGGGAAGCGCAGGTAGCGCGGCTCGATGCTTTGGGCGACGGTACCGAGCCAGAGGACGCGTTTCACCACCCACTCCAATTCCTTTTTGAAGGCACTGTACACATTATCGA
>CAZOMF010000136.1:0-6618 GCA_964580635.1 uncultured Dehalococcoidaceae bacterium | reverse complement strand
GCGAGATCTTCGGCCTCATCGGCCCCAACGGCGCCGGCAAGACCACCACCATCCGCATGATGATGGACATCATCAAGCCGGACACCGGCCGCATCTCCGTGCTCGGGCAGCGCCTCAACGAGGACGCCAAGAACCGCATCGGCTACCTGCCGGAAGAACGCGGCCTCTATAGAAAACTCACCGTCCGGCAGTCGCTCCTCTACATCGGCACCCTCAAGGGCATGACCCCGGAGCGCGCCGCGGGCCGCGCCGACGAGCTCCTCGCCCGCACCAGCATGACGGTACACGCGACCAAGAAGGTCGAGGAGCTGAGCCGCGGCATGAGCCAGATCATCCAGTTCCTCATCACCATCATCCACGAGCCGGAGCTCATCATCCTCGACGAGCCGTTCGCCAACCTGGACCCCGTCAACTCCGAGCTCCTCAAGAGCATCATCTTCGAGCTGCGGGAGGCGGGCACCGCCATCATCCTCAGCACCCACCGCATGAACGAGGTCGAGGAGATGTGCGACCGCGTCTTCATGATCAACAAGGGCCGCAGCGTGCTCTACGGGGAGCTGGCGAAGATAAAAGCGGGCTTCCGCAAGAACGCCGTCTTCCTGGAATACGACGGCGAGTTCAAGGACATCAAGGGCGTCACCGTCAGCCCCACCGGCAAGGGCCGGGCGGAGCTGACCCTGTCCGACGGCACCGAGCCGCAGGACGTCCTCACCGAGCTGGTCCGCCAGGGCGTGACGGTCGACCTGTTCCAGGTCTCGACGCCGCCCCTCAACGATATCTTCCTCCAGGTGGTGGGAGAGCACAATGCATAAGACGCTCGTCATCCTCCGCCACGAGTTCATCCAGACCATCACGCGCCGCGGCTTTATCGTCATGGCGATCATCTTTCCGCTCATCATGCTGCTGGCCATCGGCGTGTACCAGATCGTCAAGTCGGCCGGCCAGGGCGCGCCGCCGCAGACCACCACCATCGGCTACGTGGACAACTCCGGCCTGCTCGCCGCGGCGACCGGGGAGTACGGCACCTACAAGATCGTCCCGTTCGATACCGCCGCGGCGGCCACTTCCGCGCTGACCTCCGGCAACATCAGCGAGTACATCGTCGTTCCGGCCGATTACCTCGCCACGGGCACCGCGACCCAGTACACCGAGAAAAAGCAGCTCGTCATCTCGGACACGACACTGGCGGTACTGCGCTCCTTCTTCCAGGACAACCTGCTCAAGGGCAAGGTCAGCCCGGAGCTCCTGAACCGGGTGCAGAACCCGCTCGCGGTCCAGAGCATCCGCCTCGATGAGACCGGCCAGGTGGCCAAGGACCAGGGCGGCTTCGCGGCCTTCGTGTTCCCGCTCGTGTTCGGGATGCTGCTCATCATCACCATCATGACCGCGTCCGGCTACCTGCTCCAGGGGCTGGGGGAGGAGAAGGAGAACCGCATCATGGAGGTGCTGCTCTCCTCGGTATCCCCGCAGCAGCTCCTCGTGGGCAAGGTGCTCGGCATCGGCGCCGCCGGGCTCATCCAGATGGTGTTCTGGCTCGTCACCTCGCTGCTGATCGTACGGCTGGCGGGCTCGGCCATCGGGGGGTTCTTCTCCCAGGTGACCGCGCCGGCCAACATCTGGGTCATCAGCCTCGTCTACTTCATCCTCGGCTACCTGCTCTTCGCGGTGCTCATGGCCGGACTCGGGGCCGTCGCCTCCACCGCCCGCGAAGGCCAGCAGCTCTCCGTCATCATCGTCCTGCCGGCCATATTGCCCTTCTACACCTGGTACATCTACCTCCAGGCCAACCCGCAGAGCATCATAGGCACGATACTGACGCTGATACCCCTGACGGCGCCCATGTCCGTCTTCGTGCGGCTGGCGGCCTCCACCATCGCGCCGTGGGAGTACGCGGCAAGCATCACTATCCTCTTACTGTCGATCGTGGGGGGGCTGTGGCTGGCGGCCAAGGTGTTCCGGGTGTTCCTGCTGTCGTACGGCAAGCGCCCGAAGTTTAATGAAATAATCCGGCTGGTGCGGGAGTCGTAAACGCCCCTAGACGTGCTCGTCGAGGCCTTCGCAGGCCTCGCCGGTCCTGTTGCCCATGTGAAGCTCGAGCGCCAGTTTGTCCATTTCAAGCTGGACCGGCACCGGGTAGTCGCCGGTGAAGCAGGCCAGGCAGAAGTTCTCCCGCGGCTCGCCGACGGCCTCCAGCAACCCGTCGATGCTCAGGTAACCGAGCGAGTCCGCCCCGATCCACTCGCATATCTCCGGCACGCTCTTCTGCGCGGCGATGAGCTCGCCGCGGGTGGCCATATCCACCCCGAAGAAGCAGGGGTACTTGATGGGCGGCGCACATATCCTCATGTGGATCTCCCGGGCGCCGGCCTTGCGGAGGGTGCGGATGACGTTCGGCGTGGTCGTGCCGCGGACGATGCTGTCGTCCACCACGATAACGCGTTTGCCGTCCAGTATCTGCGGCAGCGGGTTGAACTTCATCTTCACGCCCAGGTCCCGCATGCGCTGGTCCGGCTCGATGAAGGTCCGCCCGACGTAGCGGTTCTTGATGAGACCCTCCACCACCGGGATGCCGGAGGCGTGCGCGTAGCCGATGCCGGCCGCCGTCGCCGAGTCCGGCACGCCCATGACGAGGTCGGCCTCCACCGGGTGCTCTTCGGCGAGCCCGGCCCCCATGGCCGCCCGGGCCTGGTAGAGGAGCTGCCCGTTGATGACGCTGTCCGGCCGCGCGAAGTAAATGTGCTCGAAAATACAGGCGCCCCGCGGGTGCGGGGCGGCGACGGAGTTGGTCAGGCCGTTTTCGTTGACGGTGATTATCTCACCCGCCTTGACCTCGCGTATGAGGTCGGCGCCTATATGGTCGAGCGCGCACGTCTCCGAGGCGACGACCCAGCCGCCGTCGAGCTTGCCCAGACACATCGGCCGCACCCCGAAGGGGTCGCGGAAGGCATAGAACCCATCCGGCGTCAGCATGGTGATGGAATAGGCCCCCTGAAGCCGGTTCATGGCGTGGCGTATCCGGCCCTCCCAGGTCGTCTCGGGGGCGGAGAGGATGAGGTTGGCGACCACCTCCGTGTCCGTGGAGCCGCGGAAGGTATAGCCCTGCGCCGCCAGCTCGTCATACAAGTATTCGGCGTTGATGATGTTGCCGTTGTGGGCCAAGGCGATGGACTGGCCCTCGGACCGGACGACGATGGGCTGGGCGTTGAACTCCCGGCTCGAGCCGGAGGTGGAGTAGCGGTTGTGCCCGATGGCGATGTAGCCGGGCAGATTGGAAAGCGAGTCTTCCGTAAAAACGTTGGAAACGCGGCCCATGCCGGTGAAGACGCGTATGCGGCTGCCGTCGGCGGTGGCGATGCCGGAGCTTTCCTGGCCGCGATGCTGCAGGGCAAAGAGGGCGAAGAAGGCAAGACGCGCTACGTCCTCGTGGTGGGAATAGATCCCGAATACACCGCAAGATTCGTGCAAGCTACAACGCCTCGGTCACAGTGGCTCTCTCCACTTCCATTATACGGCAGGCCTCTCTGGGGGGTCAATCGTGGGCAAGGGGGATTCAGGTAGTTATTTTTCACCAAAACGACCCGGTAGCCAGCCCTCACCGTACCGGGAACCGGGCGGTATCCGGCTGAAAGGGAAGCCCCTCCCCTGCCCGGTCTAGATGGTCCGGCCGACGGACGCGGCGATGGTGCCGAGCTCCTTCATGAGCCGGTTGAAGTCCGAGACGGACAGCGATTGCAGCCCGTCCACGAGCGCTTCCTTGGGGTTGGGGTGCACCTCGATGATAAGCCCGTCCGCCCCCGCCGCCACGGCCGCCTTGGCCACCGCCGGCACCAGCGACCAGTGCCCGGCCGCGTGGCTGGGGTCCACGATGACCGGCAGGTGGCTGTTCTTCTTGAGCACCGGGATGGCGGTGATGTCCAGCGAGAAGCGGATGCTGTCCTCGAAGGTGCGGATGCCCCGCTCGCAGAGGATGGCGTGGTTGCCGCCCTCGGCGAGGAGATAGTCGGCGGCGAGCAGCCATTCGGTGATGGTGTTGGCGAAACCGCGCTTGAGGACGACCGGCTTGTGCATCTTGCCGACGGCCGTCAGCAGCGCGTAGTTCTGCATGTTGCGGGAGCCTATCTGGAGCATGTCCGCCTGGGAGGCGACCAGGTCCACATCCGCCGGGTTGACGACCTCGGTGACGACGGGCAGGCCGGTCTCCGCCCTGGCCCGGGCAAGCAGTTCGAGGCCCTGCTGCTGGAGCCCCTGGAAGCTGAACGGCGAGGTGCGCGGCTTGTAGGCGCCCCCGCGCAGGATGCTGGCCCCGGCCTTCTTCACCGCCCGGGCCGCCTCCATGAGCTGCTCCTCGTTCTCCACGGCGCAGGGGCCGGCCATGACGATGACCTTGTTGCCCCCTATCTTGACACCGCCACAATCCACCACCGTGGCGCGCGGCCGGAACTCGCGGGAGGCGAGTTTGTAGGGCTTCATGATGCGGGTGACGCTCTCCACGCCGGGGAGCACCGCGAAGATATCGGTCGGTATCTGGCCGGTGTTGCCGCCGAGCAACGCGACCACCGTCTTGTCCGTGCCGAGGTTCAGCTGGGTGTTCAGCCCGAGCGACTGTGCCTTGGCGACGACGTCATCGACTTCTTTGGTGGAGGCGCCGGTCCTCATTTCAACGATCATGGCAGGTTATGTTAACTCCTTCGCGATGGGAACGGGAATAGGCTCTCTTTCAATGATAACGGAAGCTACATGGAGCGTCAATGTTTCAGGCGCGGGGCGTCTTCTTGGCGGACTTGGCGGCCTGCTTGGCCTGTTTCTTGGCCAGCTTGGTATCCGCGCTTCCGGGCGATGACGCGTCGGGCGGCGCGGCGGGCGGCGGGGCTGACGGCGGAGGGGACGGACGATGCCGGCGCTCCACCCGCTCGATGATCTTCATGGCCAGGTAGCGGCCGAAGTAGCCCACGAAGCCCGCCGCCAGCACGATGCCGGCCCACTTCAAGCCTTCCATCGTCGCTCCTGCCGCGGGCCGCCGCTCGTCAGCTTCACGGAGATCACCAGCATCCGGAAGGACGCCACCTCCACCCAGAGGATCATATTCACCACCACCGTCCGCTCCAGCAGCCCGAACCAGTCGATGCGGTGGTTGAGATAGATGGCCAGGAACGCCAGCACCACCCCCAGCCCGGCGGCGATGAGCGTGTAGCGGAAGAGCGAGGTCCAGGCGGGGTCGTGCTTGATGCTGTAGGCCAGGCAGAACAGCCCGATGGGAAACAGCCAGAACGCGCCCGAGGCGGACAGCCCGTGGATGTCCCCGTGGACCGAGCGTACGACAGTCCCGGCCGGGTCGGTACGGAACGCCCCTACCATGAGCAACGCAAACCCGAAGAGCACCATGGCCGTGATGCCGACGTGGAAACCGCGGGCGTGGCGGACGTTGAACAGGAGCCCGGCCACGAAGACCTCGATGAGCAGCCCGGATACCATGAAGCCGATGATGGGGATATAGCCATATGAAGTCAGCGCCAGGCTGCTGATGGAGTCGTGAATAAAGCTGTAGTTCTTCGCCATCGCGGCGGCGCTCCAGTCCGCCGCCGCCAGCACCACCGGGGCGGCCATGCCGGCCAGGGCCGTGGCGCCGTGAGCGTCTATCCTTCGGCCCACAGCCGCCGCTTGCGAAACGACCCTGCCGATGACCGGCACCTCCCGCATCATGGCTCAATTATAGCGACCGCCCGCGGGGCGGACAAGAGATTTTTCGTCCCCCGGCTCCCGGCTGTCTCGCACTCCGTCAACGGGAGACAGGACGGTGTGGAAAGCGGGAACTACCCGCCGGCGGCGGCCCGCTGCCGCGTGGCGTCCTGCCCGCGGACCCGGGGACACTGCCTACGGTATCTTGATGGTGCTCAGCTGGCTCGCGTTGTAGGCGGTGGAGGGCGAGACCAAATTGTTCTGGATCAGGATGTAGGCCAGCAGCTCCGTATATTGCTGGCTGGTCAGGCTGCCGGGCGCGTTGAACGGCATCTTGGTGGAGATGAAATCCAGCATGCCCTTGGCGTCGCTGAAGAGCGTGGCGCCGTTATACTTGCCGAGCGTCGCCTTGGAGCCCCACAGCGCCGGGAAATTGCCCGCGCCTTCCCCGTTGGCCCCGTGGCAGAGCGCGCAGACGCTGGAGTAGGTGGACGTGGCGCTGTTCGACAGGGTCTGGAAGGTCGTCGAGGCGGAGGACGTCGTGGTCGTGGGGGGCGTGGAAGAGGTCGTGGTCGTCGGAGGGGTGGTACCGAACCCGCCCGGCGGCGTCCCGGTGGGTGAGGAAGCCGCGGCGCAGCCCGCCAGGAGAAGCAGCAGCGCGAAGGCGAGCGGCAGGACGATGCGGATGCGGTGTTTCATGGGTCCCTCCCTGATATCGAGTCACGGGGCGAGGACATACTTTCCTCACCATATGCTCGATTATACGATGTCAGGCATTGAAAAGTCATAGCGAACGAAGAAGAAAATATAACAGAAACATTACATACGGGGTGTGTGAAAAGGGTACACGATGACACGGGGAAAGAAATTTTTAAAACCGGCGATTTTTACAAAACGTGTCCTTTTCTCAGCTACGGAGCGGGCAAGACTATCCCGGTCACC
>CAZOMF010000135.1:0-6635 GCA_964580635.1 uncultured Dehalococcoidaceae bacterium | reverse complement strand
ATACGGATGAACCGCGTCCCTGACGGCAAGGATGCCGCCGGTGTCTGATGCGAGGCCCGTCATCGCCGTCACCGTGGGAGACACCGCCGGGATAGGCCCGGAGGTCGTCCTCAAGGCGTTCGCCGCGCCGGAGCTTTTCACTGACGCCCGGCCGCTCGTCATCGGCCCGTTCGCGGTGCTGCAAGCTCAGGCTAAACACTTCCACAGCGGCCTGCAACTACGTACGGTAACCGGCGCGGAAGACGCCCGCGGCGAACCCGGCGCCCTCGATGTCCTTGACGTCGGCGGCCTCCGCCCGGCGGACGTGACCTTCGGCAAAGTGAACGCGGCCTGCGGCAAAGCCGCTATGGAAGCTATTAAAGCAGCCGTGGACCTGGCCGTGCGGGGCGAGGTCCGGGCCATCGCCACCGCGCCCATCAACAAGGAAGCGGTCAGTGCGGCGGGCTTTCCGGATACCGGTCACATGAGGTACATGGTGCGACTGACCGGCGCCGCGCACTTCGCCGCCATGCTCATGTCCGGCACGCTCCGCGTCGTGCACCTGACGGACCACTACTCCCTCCGGGACGCCGTCGGGATGATAACCAGAGACAGGGTCCTCGCCCAGCTGGAGCTGATCGACCGCTCGTTCAGGAACTGGGGCATCGCGCCGCGCATCGGCGTGGCGGCGGTCAATCCCCACGGGAGCGACGGCGGTCTCTTCGGGCGGGAGGAAATAGAAGAGGTCGGTCCTGCCGTGGAAGCCGCCGTTTCCCGGGGCATTGACGCCCGCGGTCCCGTCCCCGCGGATTCCGTGTTCGTCAAGGCCGTCCGCGGCGAGTTCGACGTCGTGCTCGCCATGTACCACGACCAGGGCCACATCGCCATCAAGGTACATGACTTCGAGCGGAGCCTGGCCGTTTCCCTGGGCCTGCCCTTCGTCCGCACCTCCGTGGACCACGGCACCGCCTTCGATATCGCCGGGAAGGGCATCGCGGACGCCCGCAGCATGGCTGAGGCCTTCAAGCTGTCGGTCAGCCTCGTGGACGGCTGCCTGCCCTGAGCCCGCGCGTCAGGGGGTCGCCATTTCCTGGAAGTCCAGCTCCCAGCCGCCGCCGGTGATGGTCAGCGTCTCGTGGCCGACGCGGAACTCCTGGGCCGCCTGGAGCGCCCGGAAGAAATCGTTCTCCTGCTGGTTGACGGCCTGGTCGAGGCTGGCCATCTCGGTATGGACGATGGAGTCCACCGTCAGGTTCAGGTGGTCGACGTGAAAGGCGCCGCCGTAGGAGTTGACACCTCCGGTGCCGGTGACCTGGCCCGTCTGGCTGTCGAACCGCGCGGTAACGTTCACGCTGGCCAGCGCGTCGTGCGCGGCGCCGTCGGTACCCCGCCAGGATGTCAGCACCCAGGTTCGGTCCACGAGCGGCGATTTCACCGTCTGGCAGCCGGACGCCAGCACCCCGGCGACGATCATCAGTACCAGCAGCGGTAGCACGACGTAGCTCTTCAAGAGAAAACCTCCTTGGCGACTTCCATTATACTATAGACAACGTCCCCACGCTGTAAAGGATAGCCCGGGGTCCGAAGTGCGCTCTACCACCCTTTTCTCTATGGCCCGCATGTATGTTATAATTCCCCCGTACATCGCTGCAGAGAACAGGAAACCCGGACTTGAACCTGAAACAGACCATCGCCGATATCATCGCCCGGGCCGTCGCCGCCGCCCAGACGGCCGGCAAGCTGCCCACGGTAACCCTCCCGGAGATCGTCATCGAGCGGCCGCAGAACCCGGACCACGGTGACTACGCTTCGAGCATCGCCCTCAAGCTGGCGCGCGCCGTGGGACGGCCCCCGCTCGAGATCGCCAGCGAGATCGCCGCCTTCGCCGGCACGTCCGCGGAGATCGGCGCGGTGGAGGTCGCCCCGCCCGGCTTCATCAACTTCACTTTGAAAGATGCCTGGCTTGCTTCGCAGGTCGCCGAAGTGCTCACCGCCGGGGACGCGTTCGGCAACGTGGACTACGGCGCCGGTAAGAAGGTGCAGGTGGAGTTCGTCAGCGTCAACCCGACCGGCCCGCTCCACGTGGGCCACGGCCGCGGCGCCATCCTCGGCAGCGCTTTGGCCAGCGTCCTGGCCGCCGCCGGCTACGAGGTGGAGAAGGAATACTACGTCAACGACGCCGGCAACCAGATACACACTTTCCGCCGCTCGCTGCTCGCCCGCTACAGGCAGGCGATGGGTCAGGATGCCGAGATTCCCGCCGACGGCTACGTGGGCGACTACCTCAAAGACATCGCGCAGGAGATTATCGCCTCCGACGGCGACCGCCTCGCCAAGCTATCCGAGGCGGACCTCGAGCAAGAGCTGGGCCGCATAGGCCTGCAAAAAATGCTCGACTGGATCAAGGCCGACCTCGAAACGCTCGAGGTCTCCTTCGACGTCTGGTTCAGCGAGCAGTCCCTCTTCACCGACGGCCAGTACGAGACGACGATGGACCTGCTGAAGAAGGGCGGCTACCTGGCCGAGCGCGAGGGCGCCACCTGGTTCGCCTCCACCGCCCTCGGCGAGGACAAGGACAATGTCATCATCCGCACCGACGGCACGCCGACCTACTTCGCCACGGACATCGCCTACCACTACAACAAGTTCATCGAGCGGAAGTTCGACCGCGTCATCGATATCTGGGGCGCCGACCACCTCGGTCACGTGTCCCGCATGAAGGCGGTCTGCCAGGCCCTCGGCATCGACCCGGACGCCCTCACCATCATCATCTCCCAGATGGTGACGCTCAAGCGCGGCGGCGAAATCGTCAAGATTTCCAAGCGCTCCGGCGATCTCATCACGCTGCGTGAGCTCGTCGACGAAGTCGGCCCGGACGCCTGCCGCTTCAACTTCCTCTCCCGCACCGCCGACAGCCAGATGGACTTCGACCTGGAGCTGGCCGTCAAGCAGAGCGCCGATAACCCCGTCTACTACGTCCAGTACGCCCACGCCCGCATCGCCAGCATCCTCCGCCACGCTGAGGAAAAGGGCGCCACCGACGAGGGCGGGGACGTCTCCCTGCTCACCAGCGAACCGGAACTGGCCCTCATCCGTAAGATGCTGCTGCTGCCGGAGATCGTGGAGAGCATCGCCGCCAGCCTGGAACCGCACGCCCTGCCCTACTACGCCCAGGAGCTGGCGACCGCCTTCCACGCCTTCTACAAGCAGTGCCGTGTCGTGACGAACGACAAGGCCATGACCGGGGCCCGCCTCAAGCTCGTCAAGGCCGCCAAGATCGTCCTCGGCCGCACGCTGCGCCTCATGGGCATGACCGCCCCCGAGAAGATGTAAGGCTACCTGTCATTGCGAGCGTAGCGAAGCAATCCGTTCTCGCCCGCTCATCCTGAGCTTGTCGAAGGATGCACCGTCATTCCCGCTTTCGCAGTAATCCAGTCCCTGCTTTTCGTCATTGCGAGCGTAGCGGAGCAATCAGTCCACTTTTTCTGTCATTCCCGCGCAGGCCGGAATCCAGTCCACGCCGCCTTCTCCAATTTCGGACCAATCTCCGGATGAACCGGTCGCGGCGGCCTGCGGCCGCCGCCCGTTTCCTTAAGAAAAAACTCTTCTCCGGCTAAGCACCCGGCCCGGGAATCGTCAGAAAAAATAAAGGCGCTCACGCCTTCCAAAGGACTTCCCGGCCGTCGTGCGCCCCGGTATAATGGGGACATGGCGAGTCACGTCTCTCTCCCTCATAGATGACAAACGTTCCAGTTGTCGATGGGATACCGCACGCCGTCCCCGCGCGGCAAAAGTGGCTCGTTCTCATCGTGGCTACCCTCACCCACCTGTTCGTGGTAGCGATGCCCTGGACGGCTATTCCCGTCCTGATCAACGACATTTCCCGTGATCTGAACATGTCCCTCGTCCAGATCGGCACCATGTGGGCGGTGGGGTCCTTCGCCAGCCTGCTGATGTACCTCCCCGGCGGCGTGGTGGGCGACCGCTTCGGGGTCACGCGGACGCTCGGTATCGCCTGCCTCTTCTCGAGCGTGGCCCTGTTCCTCCGGGGACTTTCGGCCAATTACCTGATGTTTCTTGTGACGACCTTCGCCTGCTCGCTGACGTCGGCGCTGCTGCCGGTTAACGTCCACAAGACGATGGGCATCTACTTCCATGGCAAGAACCTGGGCATGGCGAACGGGGTCGTCTCCATGGGCATGGGGATGGGCGCCACGCTCGGGGCGCTGCTGAGCGCCACCTACCTCGCACCGGCCCTGGGCGGCTGGCGGCAGGTGCTCTACCTCTATGCCTTCATCTCGCTCATCATCACAGGGCTCTGGTGGCTCGTCAGCCGCATGAGCACCCGAAGCCCGGCCCCGGAGCGAGATGCGCAGGTAACATCCATCTTCCAGACCGTTAAGTCGGTAGCCCGGTCCCGCAACGTGTGGCTGTTCGGTGTGATAGCTGTCGGGCGTGGCATCGCGGTCTCCGGCCTGGTGAACTACGTGGCGCTCTACCTGGAGCGGTTCCGCGGCTGGCCTACCGCGAGCGCCGCCGGCGCCCTTACTTTAATCAACGCGGTGAGCATGGTGACCGTCCTGCCGATAGCGCTGCTTTCGGACCGAATCCGGTCGAGGATCGCCTTCGTGCTGCCCGGCCTGCTGGTGGGCATCCTCGCCAACGTGGTTTTTTCCTTCGCGAGCGACCCGCTGCTGTGGCTGGTCCTCGTCCTGCTGGGTGTCTTCTCGGACGGCTACGCCGCCGTTTTCATCACCATGGTCCAGGAGTCCGAAGGCATCGGCGCCCGGCACACGGGGACGGCCCTCGGGATCATCTTCTCGTTGTCCAACCTGGCCTCGTCCATCTTCTCGCCGGTGAGTTACCGTCTGGCGGAATCCAACCCGAACAACCCGTTCCTGTTCTGGGCAGGCATGGGAACGATCTCTCTCCTGGCGCTGCCGTTCCTCAAAGGCGTATGGCGCGCGAAAAAACCCGAGCTGCAAATCGTTTCCGAATAGCAAACCAGAGCATTCCACCAGACGGGCATTACCGTCCCCGAGCCGATGCAGTCAATATCGTCATTCCGCTTCATGCCGCCTTCTCCAATTTCAGACCAATCCCTTGATCGACCGGTAACGGCGGCCTGCGGCCGCCGCCTCTGGATCATCATCCGTCATTGCGAGCGCAGCGAAGCAATCCGTTCTTTCCGTCATTCCGGCGCAGGCCGGAGTCTATCTTGAAAATACGACAAAATCCCCTTGACATTAGCTCATATGTTCTTGTATAGTTATGGTGCGGCTTAAAAAACGTATGCCGCACGGGGGTGTAGTGCGCCACAAAAACTCGCAATTTCAAAGCTGAACCGGGCCGCCCGGATGGTGACCGGGGCAGTCTGCCCGCTCCGTAGCTGGAAAAAGGATACGTTTTGTAAAAATCGCCGATTTTAAAATTTTCCGCGCCGGTGTGAAAGTCTGCCCGAAATCAACCGCCGCTCATCCTGAGCCCGCCGAAGGATGAGCCTATCGAAGGACGAGCGGCCTGTCCGGCATTAAGTCACTTCCCCTGCTTTCGCGCCTCGTGCCGGGCCTTGCCCTCCGCGTAGAGCCGCTGCTCCTCCTCCGTCATGCAGATGAGCGGCCGCGTGCGGACCGGCTTCCCCTTTCGGTCCACCGCCACCATCACGAACAGTGCCGATAGCGCCGGGCGCCGCCCGGCCTCCTCCCCGCCGAACATCCCCTCCGCCACCACCTCTATCATCACCTCCATCGCGGACGTCCCGGCGTAGGTCATGCGGCCGTTGACCGTCACCAGGTCGCCGATGCGCACCGGCTTGATGAACCGGATATCTTCCACGTTCCCGGTCACGACGCTCGTGCCGCTGTGCCGCGCCGCCACCACGGCGGCGGCATCGTCCATGAACTTCATCATCTCGCCGCCGTGGATGAACCCCGCCGGGTTGGCCTGCTCCGGCTGCATCACCCGGGACATCGTCGCCGCCGAGTAGCCCACCGTGTGGCCCTGCTGGTCCGGCGCCGGCTCTTCCGTCAGCGAGGAAAACTGCTCCCGGTGACCGTCCTCCACCCCAGCCACCCGCCGGAAGAAGGCGGCTATCTCCTCGAACCCTTCCTTCGCGGCGGTGTCCGCCGCGCCCGGGTACAGCGTTTGCGCCTCGCGGGTCTCGTTGGCCACCGCCAGCTCGATGTCCGTCTTCACGTCGGTTGCCCCGTAGAGGAAGCGGTACTCGTGGAGGGCGTGGTCGAGCTCGTTGGCCGCCGTCGCCTCGAACAGCTCCGCCACGTGGGGCAGGCCGTCTTCCCGCGCCGCCGCGGCAATCTGCCGGTAGCGGAAGCTCGCCTCCAGCTCGGCGTGGAGCGCCTGCCGCAGCAACTCTCCGGTCCTCGAACCTTCCAGTTCCATCGCTCTCCTCCCGACCGCTTTTCCTCCATTGTACCCCGCCCTCCGGGCGCTGTCACCACGGCCCGCCCGCCTTGCGACTTTTCCTTCGTTGCCCTATAATCGTACTCACATTCAACCGGCACCGCCGCGAAGGGAAGGGAACGATGGCTCAGGAACGCAAGGAAGCACCGGAAGAGAAGAAAACGACGAAATCACGCGCCAAGAAGAAGTACTGGCGCCAGATAAAGCACGGGCCGTTCTACTACGAGGCGGAGCCG
>CAZOMF010000134.1:0-6638 GCA_964580635.1 uncultured Dehalococcoidaceae bacterium | reverse complement strand
AGGTTGTTCCAGGAGTCGGGACGCTCGATGTGGGCCAGGTAGACGTCGACGATGTCGTCGTAGCCCGTCACGCCGGTCTCCTACTCGTAATCGTCATCCTCGTCCGGCTCTTCGGGCTCGGCGGCGGCCTGGGTCGTCGCGCCGGCCGACCGCGGCAGCACGACGCTGGCCTTGTCTTTCTTCGGCAGCGCCCGCGGCGGCAGGGCGGCGATAACGTCCGCCAGCTCGGCGATGCGCTCCGCCGGGGCCGTCACCGCGATGCCGTCGAAACCGGCGTCCCAGAGGGCTCTTACGTCCGCCTGGCTGATGTCCCTGGCCGCCGGCACGACCACCGGCTTGCCGATGAGGTGCCGCACGTGGGCCAGGATCATGAGCCGGTGCCAGGTGAGCGGGCCGCCGTCCTCGAGGGCGTCTGCCGCGATCACCGCGTCCACCGGGAGGTCGTTAACCGCCCGCAGCAGGCCGTCGTCCAGGGATGCCTCGATCTCCAGCAGCTTGCCCGTCGCCTCGTCCGCCGGGGCGTCGGCCGTCAGCCCGGTCAGCGTCAGGACCGTGAAATCACACCCCCTGGGAGCGCTGCCGGAGGTCCCCCACGGCACGTCGCCCAGGGCGGCGGCGACGTCTTTGGCCGCGGCGGCGGTCAGCTTGCCCTTGTCAGGGCGTACCAGCACGGCATCGGCGCGCGGGAACGTGGTCACCGGCACGCCGGTCACCGCGATGAGCGCCAGCTTTTTCTGGGGCGGGGCGCCCCGCCGGGAGAGGAAACCCATGGTCTGGGAACCTGTCTGGGATACACGGTCGAAAAAATCTATTAACTTGCTCATCGTTGCCTTCCTGCTTTCATTATAGGCAATGGCCCTCACCGCCGCAATGCGCCGCGCCGGCCCCGGATGTTTACGGATTATTTACGCTCCGTTTATGACCACCGGGGGCCGCAACAGGTACTATGGTCTGATGGGATACCGGACGAAAGTCATGCTCCGGGAGCGGAGCGGCTGACGAATCCGCCTTTTCACGAACGGACAACGGCATTTGCCGTATCGGGTAAGCACGGGGGGACGCAGGAAGGAACGGGTAATGATCGCCAGGGTAATAAAGACAGGCAATGACATGGTCATGGCTTTCGATACCTCCGGCCGGGAGCTGCCGGAGTTCCAGGGGCCGTATGATCTCGTCCGGGAGCGCGTCCTGGCCGCCGCCTCCGCCGATACCGTGTTCCAGCACTGGTTCGGCGCGGACGAGGCGCCGGTCGTGGTCCAGTCATCGGAGTGGTAGACACGGATGACCGGCGCAATCCGCCTGTCCTGACGTGACGCACACGGAGGCCGCCAGGGGCCGTCATTTTGACATTTCCGCCGTTGCCGGACGTGCCTCTAAACTGTTATAATTGAGCAACCCATCCGCGCCCTTTTGTAACGGAGAGGCCCTGCCGGACTGATGATCGATACCAACCTGCTGCGTACCACGCCGTATTTCACCGGCCTGAGCGATGGCGATATCGCCGCCGTGAGCGCCCGCGTGTTTCTGAAGAAGGCGGACCGCGGCGAGCTGCTCTCCTTCGAGGGCGAACGCGCCGAGGCTGTCTTTGCCGTCGTCTCCGGCGTCGTCAAGACCTACAAGACTTCCGCCGACGGCAAGGAACAGATCTTCCGCATCGTCCGTCCCGGCAGCACCTTCAACGACGCGCCCGTCCTCGGCGACAGCCTCAACCTGGTCACCGTCGAGGCCATGAGCGCCGTCGAGCTCTACGGCGTCAAGCAGGCGGACATGGCTTCCCTCATCGCGGAGTACCCCGTGATCGCCCGCAACGCCATCACGGTCCTCTCCCGGCGCGTCCAGGAACTCGTTACTTTGGTCGAGGACTTCTCGTTCCTCCACGTCACCGGCCGCGTCGCCAAGATGCTCCTCACCCATCTCCAGCCGGACGCCGCCGCCGGGCACCCCCGCCTCACCCAGCAGGAGATGGCCGCCCTCATCGGGACAGCCCGGGAAATGGTGGGGCGCTCCCTGAAGAACCTGGAGGAAGAGGGTATTATCCGCATGGAGCGCAACCGTATCGTCATCGCGGACGAGGCCGCCCTGCGGAAAATGGCCGGGGTGGCCGGTTGATGAGAGAAATGTCGCAGACGGGAGACCGTTCGGCCCGTAAACTTTGAGTGTGGGTCATCAGGACATGAAGAAAGAGTCACCGTCTATCGATGCCGAACTCTGCGAGGGCTGCGGGCTCTGCGTCGGCGTATGCCGGTGCGGCGCCCTCGTGATGGAGGACGGCAAGGTCCAGGTCATTCCCGTCAACTCCTGCGGCTGGTGCGGTCTCTGCGAGCTCGTCTGCCCGACCGGCGCCATCACCTGCCCTTACGAGATAATCGTCGAAGACGGCCACCAGTAGCCCCGGGACTCTTCTCCGGCGCGCGCCGCTCTTTCAACCGCCGGGCGTTCCTGCTCCTCCCTTTCTCCACTTGACCTGAATGACCACAATGTGGTATAAAAGTCACATACATGCGTATGGTGCAAACCTATAATAGGGTGAACGCTTAAGAGGAGGTTGTGAGATGAAAGAACGCGTGAAAGTGAAAGTAGAAGAAAAAACGGCCCGGGAGGCCAAAGCGCAGTGCGGTCACTACTGGGTTATCGAGGTCGCCAACGGCCCCACGAGCTACGGCACCTGCAAGTTCTGCGGCGAGAAGAAGGAGTTCTATAACGCCTTCCCGGACTTCAACCCGCTGCGCCGCAGCCATAACCCCATGACGCTGCCGGAGCTCAAGGACGTCAAGGTCGACGAGGAGAGCCACTCGTAGCCATGGATGTGAAAGTGTATACCACTCCCACCTGCGGCTACTGCCACCAACTCAAGGCCTACCTCCGCGAGCGCGGCGTTCCCTTCGAGGAGAAGGACGTCTCCCGTGACCGCGCCGCCGCCCAGGAGATGGTGAACCTCACCGGCCAGATGGGCGTGCCGGTCGCCGTTATCGGCGGGGAGGCGGTCATCGGTTTCGACCGGCCCCGCATCGAGGCACTGCTCGCCCGCCGTCCCAAACGGCAGGGACCGAAGTTCGGCCTCAAGATAGCCGACGGCAGCGGCGGCGTCATCGTGGGCGGCGTCCGGCCGGACGGCATCGGGGCGCGCCTCGGTCTGGCTTCCGGCGATACCATCACCGAGGTCAACAGCCGGCCGATCCGGACCGCGGCGGACATGGAGCGCTCCATCTCCGGCGTCGCGGCGGGGAACATCGTTTCCATGAAGTTCCTGCGCGGCGGTCGGCCGCGTAAAACGGAAATAATCGTCTGATTCGTCAGGGCGGCCTCAGCGGGCCGCCCTGAATTCTATGCTGTTGCTATCAGCGCGGATGACGGACAGCGGCACCCCGTCGATGGTGATGTCCTGCGCCCGCCGCGGGAAGTACAGGTTCCACCCGTAGCCCCGGTTCCCGCTCGCCTTGATCTGGACGATGGAGAACGTGTCCTCGTTGACCATCCCCGCGTAGGCGATCCAGTCCTTCCTGGTCCTCAGGTGGAACATCCCTCCCACCGGGAGGGTCTCCGTTCTATAGGCGTCCGGCGTCATGCTCATGGCGATACCTCCGTACCAGTATACCCCGCGCCGCAAGCCGTCCGGGTGCCCCGCCGCCCCGGTTTGTAGTATCATGAGAGTGACATGAGCGCCACCCGCACACGGCTCGCCCTGCTTGGTTCCACCGGCTCTATCGGACGGCAGACGCTCGACGTCGTCCGGGCGCTGCCGGAACGCTTTTCCATCGTCGCGCTGGCGGCCGGCCGCAACCGCGAGCTGTTCGACGCCCAAAGCGCCGAATTTCATCCGGACCACACCTTCCTCGCCGACGGCCCCGGCACCTCGCTGGAAGAGATGGCCGTCCTCCCGGAGGCGGACATCGTCGTCATCGCCACCTCCGGCACGGCCGGCATGAAAGCCACCTACGCCGCCGCCCGCGCCGGCAAGGCCATCGCCCTTGCCAACAAGGAGTCCCTCGTGGCCGCCGGCGAGCTTATCACCGCCGAGATGCAACGCTCCGGTGCGACGCTCCTGCCGGTGGACAGCGAACACAGCGCCATCTGGCAGTGCCTCCGCGGCGAGCCGGCCCCGCGCCGCATCTACCTGACGGCATCCGGCGGCCCCTTCCGCACCTTCACGAAGGAGCAGATGGCCGCCGTCACCCCGGAGCAGGCGCTGGCCCACCCCTCCTGGACGATGGGCCCCAAGGTGACCATCGACTCCGCCACTCTCTTGAACAAGGGCCTGGAGGTCATCGAGGCCCGCTGGCTCTTCGACATCCCCATCGACGGCGTCACCGTCCTCGTCCATCCCCAGAGCATCGTCCACTCCATGGTCGAGTTCGCCGACGGCTCCATCAAGGGCCAGCTCGGCTTCCCGGATATGCGCCTGCCCATCCAGTACGCGCTGACCTACCCGGAGCGCGTTCCCAACGGGACGCTCCCGGCCCTCGACTGGTCGAAGGTCGCTTCCCTCACCTTCGAAGCCCCGGATGAGGACCGCTTTCCCTGCCTCCGGCTCGCCATCGAAGCCGGCAAGCAGGGCGGCACCATGCCGGCCGTGCTCTGCGCCGCCGGAGAGGTGGCGGTGGACCGCTTCCTGAAGAACGGTCTGCCGTTCATGCGGATACCCCGCCTGATCGAGGCCGCCCTGGAGAAGTACGACAACGTGAGCCATCCATCCCTCGATGACATCCTGGCGGCGGACGCCTGGGCCCGCCGTTTCACCGCCGAGCTCGCCCGGGAGGCCGCATGACCGCCCTGGCCATTGTGGTCGGCGTCCTCACGCTTTCCGTGCTCGTGCTCGTCCACGAGTTCGGTCATTTCGTCTTCGCCAAGATCTTCGGCGTCTGGGTGGAGGAGTTCGGCCTGGGCTTCCCGCCGCGCATCTGGGGCAAGAAGCTCGGGGAGACCATCTACTCCATCAACTGGATACCGTTCGGCGGTTTCAACAAGCTCTCCGGCGAGATCGACCCGGACGCCCCGCGCTCGCTCGCCTCGCGGGGCTACATCGTCCGGCTGCTCGTCCTGAGCGGCGGCATACTCTTCAATTTGCTCTTTCCCTTCCTGCTGCTGGCGATCGCCTACATGGTGCCCCACACCATGGTGAAGGGCCAGGTGGAGGTGCAGCAGGTGGAGGCGAACTCGCCGGCCGCCACAGCCGGCATCGTGCCCGGCGATACCATTCTGGCGGTGGACGGCTCGGTCGTGAACCACAGCGGCGACCTCTCCCGCGATATCCAGCTGCACCTCGGCGACAAGATCACCATCTTGCTCAAGCACACGGACGGCACCGAGTCCACCGTGACCGCCGTGCCCCGCTGGCGTCCCCCGGCCGGGCAGGGCAACCTGGGCGTGCTGACCGTCACTAACAACCTCGTGACCTACCAGGAGAGCCTGCCGTTCTGGAAGGCCATTCCCACCGGCGCCGTCGACCTCTGGCAGACGATGGTCCTCTACAAGAACGGCATCGGCGGCATGATCATCGGCACGGTACCTTTTACGCCGACCGGACCGGTCGGCATCGTGCAGATCACCGGCGAGGCGGTGAGCGCCGGCATCAGCCCGCTCCTGGAGCTGGCGGCCTTCATCTCCATCGCCATAGGCATCACGCAGATCATTCCCTTCCCCGCCCTCGACGGCGGCCGCATCTTCTTCCTCTTCCTGGAGTGGGTGCGCGGCGGCAAGCGCGTCTCGCCCCGGACGGAAGGGATCGTCCACTCCATCGGCTTCGTAATATTATTGGGATTGCTGGTCCTCATTACCTACCAGGACATCGCCCGGTGGATCAGCGGAACGAGTTTGCTGCCATGATGAAACGTCGCGCCAGCCGCCCGGTCAACATCGGCGGGGTCACCGTCGGCGGGGGAGCCCCCGTCATCGTCCAGTCCATGACCAACACGGACACCCGTGACGCCGCCGCCACCATCGAGCAGATACGAGGCCTCGAAGAAGCCGGTTGTGAGATTATCCGGGTAGCCGTGCCGGACCGCCGGGCCGCCGAGGCTATAGTTGACATAAAGAAGGGCATCTCGCTGCCGCTGGTGGCGGACATCCACTTCGATTACCGCCTCGCGCTGGCCGCGCTGGAGTCCGGCGCCGACGGCCTCCGCATCAACCCCGGCAACATCGGCGACGAGGACCGGGTGAAGCAGGTCGTCCTGGCCGCCAAAGAGCGGAGCGTGCCCATCCGCATCGGCCTCAACGCGGGGAGCCTGCCGAAGACACAGTACCGCAGCGGCAGCGTCGCCGCCCGGATGGTCAATGCCGCGCTCGCTTACGTGCGCCAGATGGAGGCGCTCGATTTCGATCTTATCAAGATCTCGTTGAAAGCCTTCGACGTCCCCACCACCATCGAGGCCTACCGTCTCATCGCCGAGCAGGTCCCGTACCCGCTCCACGTCGGCATCACCGAGGCGGGCACGCCCCGCACCGGCGTCATCCGCTCCTCGGTCGGCATCGGGACGCTGCTCTGGCTCGGGATAGGGGACACCATCCGGGTCTCCCTCACCGCGCCGCCCGTCGAGGAGGTGACCGTCGCCTATGAGATTTTAAAGAGCCTCGACCTCCGCGCCCGCGGCCCGGTGCTCGTCTCCTGCCCCTCCTGCGGCCGCTCGGAGGCGGACGTC
>CAZOMF010000133.1:0-6766 GCA_964580635.1 uncultured Dehalococcoidaceae bacterium | reverse complement strand
GGCGATTGCGGTGACCACGTGATGGATGAAATGGTAAGGTCCGGCGCCCGCGGTTCCAGCGTGTACGTGCCGGTGTTGTTGGTCTCGTCGCTCTCGTACACGGTGCCGGTGCTGTCAGCCGTCGCCTTGACGATATGCTGCCCCGGGGTTGCCGCCCAGGTGAACGAGACGGTCGACGTGATGCCCGGCGGCAGGTCGGCAATGGCCTGGTTGGTGATGACGACGCCGTCCACCTCACCGGTCACGTAGCAGCTGAGCGCTGTCGCGCTGCCGGTGTTCCTTACCCGTGCCGTGATGATGACGTTATCGCCCACCACCGGGTCGGTCGGATTGGTGGTGATGCTTTCGATGATGAGGTCCGGCATGCCCGCAGCTGCCGCCGACCGGGCGAGCGGTACCCACGCTCCAGTGGTCATGGCGAGCGCCATGACCGCGACCAGCAGCCTCAAGACGAACGTGTGAAACGGGGCGGTGGTTGCACGCAAAGAATCGGTCCCTCCGGTCTCCCAGGGTACTCTACCTATCCATTCTACGGAAGGAACCGGGATGGCCCAATAGTCTTTTCGTCATGAGGTACCGGGCGAATTGGTACTAAGGGTTATCCCCCAGCCGGCTGGAGCAGGGAGCCGGGAGGGTCCCGAAGGAACGGTTCCGTACCTGCAGGCGGGGGCAAAGGTACCGGGGACGGGGAACCGGACGAGGTGGGGTGCCGCTAGTCCCGCGTGTCCAGGCCCCAGGCCTTGAAGATGCGGTCGTAGAAGTCCGGGCGCGGGAAGTCAGGCCGCATCTCGATATCGTTCCACGGCATCCCCCGCGTCATCTCCTCGCTGCGCTTCATGGCGTCCACCAGCGCACCGACTTTGGCCCCGGGGATGGAGAATATCATCTCGTCGTCAGCCACGGCGGCCCGGGCGTGCTCCCCCGGGTCCGGCACGGTGATGGTGTATCGGCCCGTTTCCAGCACGGGCACCACCGCGTAGGCACAGGAGTCGATGGGATCGAACTCGGCCTGCAGCGGCGTGTCGCCGGATGTCTTGACTCCCACGAGGAGCTGCCGCAGTTGCGCCGGGTCCCCGTAGACGAGTATAACGTCCGGCTCGAAGGTGGCCGTGGTTAGCGGGGCCAGCACCGTTCCCTGGTACGTCCCGTAGGGCAGGGACGGGAAGCCCTTGACCCGGTCGAGAAACTCGTCGTGGGGGTCCGGCATGATGCCGTAGGCGAGCAGCGGCGCGAAGCACCAGTGGTCGTCCTTGAACATGGCGATCGTCTGGCCCTGCCGCCGCGCCAGTGAGACCGCCTGGCAGAAAGCCAGGTGATAGCCGAGGTCCCGTTTCGGCTGCACCGCTCCGGTCGGGACCTCGTCCTCGGACTTCAGCATTTTCAGCGCCACCGGGTGGGTCCGCAGCTTGAGCAGCCGCTCCAGCTCGCGTCCGTACTCGTTCATCTCTTGTATCGTCACGTGCTGCCTCCTTGGCCACCCCGATTGTAGCCGTCCCGGTGGGGGTGTGTCAAAGCCGACGCGCCCGTTTGCCGTGGTGTGGTACAATACCGGCAATGAAGACACCCGCCCGATGGCTGCCCGCCCTCGCCCTGGCAGCCCTTATACTGTTGCTCACCGCCTGTACTGGTACCGCCGCCACCGGCACCACTGCCGGGACGCCGCTTGCTACCTCGCCTCCGAAGGTTATCACCCCGGCGGACGACCCGTCCCTCCCGGACCGCGGCTTCTTCATGGGTGTCCTCCCCGTCCCTGCCACCAACGAGACCTTCCCGGACGCCTACGCCACCGCCGCGCAGGTCGCTGATTTCGTCCCGGTCTGGGGACGCCCCACCCCGTTCTACGACCTGGCCGCGGATCTTGGCGGGGACTGGGGTAAGACCTTCGTGGACGGCTATACCCGGGATAACGGCCTCTTTCCTGTCATCAACCTATCTTTCATCGGGACGGACATGACTCTGGCTGCCCCGCCCGGCCTGACCGGCGCCACGTTAGCCGACCCTGCCTGGCGGAACGCCTGGAAACAAGCCGTGCTGGACGTGGTGGTCGCCGCCCGGCCCCGCTATCTCTGCCTCGGTAACGAGGTCAACCGCTGGTACGAAACGTATGGCGACACGCCCGGCGACCCGAACGCCTTCTCCAGCTTCGTCTCCCTCTACGAGGAGACGTACGAGGCCGTCAAGGCGGTGTCCCCGAAGACGCTCGTTTTCTGCACCTTCGCCCGCGAGATCGTGGCGGAGAACCGCCCGGCGGATATGTCCATCATCAGCAAGTTCGACCCCGCCACACTGGACCTCCTCATGCTGACGAGCTACCCCCACGCCCTGGCCGGCATCAACCGGGTGGCGGACATCCCGGACGACTACTACTCATCGGTCGCCGACCTCCTGCCGGACAAGCCCTTCGGCTTCACCGAGGTTGCCTGGCCCTCGCTGGAGGCCTTCGGCGGCGAGACGGAGCAGGCCGCCTTTCTGGAGCAGCTCACCGGCCGTCTCACCCGGGACCGGAACGTCAACCTCCGCTTCCTCGGCTGGCCGTGGCTGACCGACCTCGACGGCAGCGACGCCACCGGCCTCATCCGCCGCGACGGCACCCCCAAGGTCGCGCTGAGCGTCTGGACCGGGCTGGCTTATTTCGGCACGTATCGTGACCGGGACGCCGCCATCCCCGCCGGCGCCGTGAAAATGAAGCCGGAGATGGACGAATATCCGCCCGTCCTTCATTCAGACGAGTACGAGCAGCCGGTTCCCCTCCCGTACCCGGTCAATACCGCCGGCGGCGAGGACTCCTCCTTCATCCTGCCGGACGGCAGCACGCTCTTCGTCTTCTTCACGCCGGACGTGAGCGTCCCGGTTGAGAAGCAGATACTCGACGGTGTCACCGGCATCTACGAGTACCGCCGCCAGCCGGACGGCACTTGGGGACCGCCGCAGCGTCTCTTCCTGAACGACGACCTCGCCATGGACGGCTGCGAGTTCGTACAGGACGATATCATGTGGTTCTGCTCCGCCCGGGCCGGCTACACCGGCCTGCACTGGTTCACCGCCCGCTATGAGAACGGTCTCTGGCGGGACTGGCAGCTCGTCACCGAGTTTCCGGAGGATTACGAGGTCGGCGAGCTCCACTTCTCGCGTGATTGGACCGAGCTCTACTACCACTCGTCCCGGCCCGGCGGCCAGGGCGGCTACGATATCTGGATGACCCGCAACGTGGACGGCGTCTGGCAGCAGCCGGTCAACGTCGCCGCTGTCAACAGCCCGGAAACGGACGGCTGGCCCTGGCTCTCGGCGGACGGCAACGAGCTCTGGTTCACCCGCGTCTACCAGGGTAGCCCGGCCATCTTCCGCTCGAAGCGCGTCAACGGGGAATGGCAGGCGCCGGAACTCATCGTCTCCCAGTTTGCCGGGGAGTGCACCCTTGATGACGCCGGCAATCTCTACTTCACCCATCATTTCTACCATGACGGGGTGATGATAGAGGCGGATATCTACGTGGCGAAAAAGAAGACGGGCACGCCATGAAACACTCCCGCCGCCGGCTCGCCGCCGGGTTGGTGCTTCTCGTTTTACTGGCCGTTTTCCCGGCGTGCGACACCTTTACCACGACGACCCCGACCACCGCGGAGCCTGCTCCGGCGGTCCCCCACGAGTCCCACTGGGGCATCTACGCGCTGGACCTCGCCTCAAATCAGGTGCGGCTCGTCTACGGTACGGACGACGCCATCGGCAACCTCGATCTCGACCCCGCGGGTGACGCCTTCGCCTTCTCGCAGCGTTTCGGTGCTGCGGATACGGACCAGGAGATCGTCACGCTGCCGGTGACCGGCGGCAACGTCACCCGCCTCACTCATAACGATAAAATGGACGTCTACCCGGTCTGGTCGCCGGATGGGAACAGGCTGCTCTTCCTGGCCATGCGGGGCGCGACCCTGGACATTTATATCATGGACCGCGACGGTAGCAACCAGCGCCTTTTCTACGATTCCGGCGGTCACGACGGGGACATCGACTGGGTCGGGCACGAGATCTGCTTCACGGCGGAGCACCGTGTCTGGCTCATGGACGATGACGGCGCCAACGCCCGTGCCGTCACCGACCCGCCCCGCGCCGGCGAGTGGGGCAACGCCAACCTCCCCTTCGGCGATTACGACCCCCGTCTCAGCCCGAACGGCCGAAAGATCGTCTTCGAGCGTCTCGTGGATGACACCTCGCCCCATGGTAACTACGACCTCTTCCTCGTCAACGCGGACGGCACCGGCGAGACCCGCCTCACTGAAAGCGGTTACTCCCAGGGCCTCGCCAGCTGGTCTCACGCCGGTGACCGCCTCGTCGTGGAGGTTGCCGCTATCGGGGAGCAGGGCGTCTATGACCTGTATGCCGTCAACGCGGACGGCTCCGGGTACGGGAGCATCACCCCCGCCTATTTCCCGGCGGACTTTCTATGCCACTGCCCCCTCTTCTCCCCGGACGATGGCACCATCTACTTTATCGGGGAATGGTGGCAGTCCTGACTATGCCGGGCCGGAGACGGCCGTCTGTCGGCAGAGAGCCGCCGGCCTGACTACGTCTTCCGCCTGAGCAGGATGAACCCGCCGCCGCCCACGAGGACCACCGCCGTCACGCCGATGATCAGCCAGACGGACACGCCGCCCCCGCTGTCGCCGGTTGCCGCGGTTGTCTCGACGCTCGCGTCTTCCCAGGCGGTCGCGGTCTCGAACCATGAGGGCGTATCATTCTTCGCGTTGAAGATGGTTACCTCGCCGAGCGTCCCGTCGAGACCCGCCGTGACCATCTCCCGCTGGCCGAGCGTGGCTGTGTCGCCGGAGGCGGTGACAACGTCCGGAGAACCTTCATAAGTCTGGACGACCACGTCCTCGCCGGTGTGGTCGATGCGTATCACGGAACGGATGCGCACCTTGATCATCAGGTTCTGTCCCGTGAAATCGGCTTCCTTGATGGCGTCGTACACACTGGCGACAAATTCGACGCTCTTCTTGACGCCGGTGGCGACCGGATGGACGCCGGAGAGGACGTCCAGTCCCTGCCCAACGGAGAACCCGAAGATGCCAGCCTCGATCTTGTCCCAGGTGGACTGGAAACCGGAATCGTACGAAGAAGTGGATAATATCATGCGGGCATGGGGCGGCCGGATTTCCGTATCCCCGAAGTCGATTTTGTCCGGCACCCGGGCGATGGCCCGGTCCCCGGTTACCCAGACGATCTCGACTTCCACACCCCCGTCGATGTCCACGATGTCGCCGGGCATGAGTATGAAACCTTCGCTCACCTCGGTGTAGTCGAACGTCGGCAGCACCAGGGAACGTTTGACCCGCACCGCGCCGCTGCCCCAGGGACCGGAATCCGGGAATTCTTTCAAATAGGAGGCTTTAAAATCGTCGCTCCGGCCTTCGCCGGTTATCCGCACGATTTTTGCCAGTCCCGGGAACTCCACGTACACGGATGCCCGGTCGAGTACCTTGCCGGTATCGGCATCGATGGCTGCCGCGAAAACGGTGCCGGAAACGGTACCTTTTTCGTCGTAGAGGAACCGCTGTTTTTTCAGTTCCGCTGACAGCGCCCCGGCGTCTATCTGGACCGGCCACAGCGTCGGTTGATAGGCCTTGCCTGTCTTGTCCGTCACGTCACTGCCCAGCACCAGCGCGTCCCCGCCCAGCATCTCCACGGTGACCCCGGGAGCGGAGCCGGCCAGCATGACGTTTTCCAGCGTGGAACCCTGTTCCACGTAAAATACCACCATCCGGTCCCGGACGGGTTTTCCGTTTTCATCCGTTATGGAGGCGATGAGGTCGCCCGCCGGACGGTGATCGTAGCCGCCTCCCGCCTTCAGGAACGTGAACGGGTCGTTAAAGGTGAGGGTGATGCCGCCTGCCAGGCTGTCGATGCTGTCCCGGGCGTACTTCTCGGCCATGTCGAGTGCTTGCAGGAACGCCTCGTCGGAACCCCACCCCGCGCCCACGGCGTCGATGCTGATGTAATAGTGTTCGCGGTACGTGAGCAGACGCTGGCCCCACCATGCCCAGTACGACCCGTAGCTGCCGAGGTACCAGGTGTTGGTGAAGCGGTCCGCCATATCGTCCTCGACGAGGATCTCGCGGTCCTTGGGGTTCTCCCGCAGGTTGTCCAGCGCGCTCGGCATGTGGCTGCCGCCGGGACTGTAGAGCTTGTTGCGTGAAAGGAACTCCGCCAGTCCGCCGGCGTAGAGGTAGTCGGTCACGGGTATATAGTCGATGAACATGTTGAGCTCGCGGTGCTGCTCGCCGGAACCCTGGTAGTACTCGAAACTCACATTGAGGAAGTCGGTGATGCCGTCGTCGTTATAGTCGCTGCCTTCGTTGACGTAGGGTCCGCCGGTGAGAGGCAGGGGAAACCCTTCGATAGTGCCGTCGAGTCGCTCGAAGTCCGGCATTTTCACATCGGCAGCTGTAGCCGGCGTAGAGGGGAAAATAGCTAGAACGAGGAAGAGGAGCAGAATACCCGCAGAGGTTGCCCGGGATGCTCTCATGCGCTGGACCCCCTGGAGGACTGGGGAGTGTTCGCCGCTATTATACCCGCCGCTTGCCCGTACGTCAATGAAAAAGGCCGGAGGATTGCTCCCCCGGCCCCTTGAAGTACCGTTGGTTGTTGCTTAGGCCGTGACCGGTTCCTCCTCCGGGTAGGCCTCGATGCCGTGCTCCGGGATGTCCAGTCCTTCGAGCTCCTCTTTCCGGCTCGCCCGCAGGCCCATGGTCTTCTTGAGCACCCAGAACAG
>CAZOMF010000132.1:0-6897 GCA_964580635.1 uncultured Dehalococcoidaceae bacterium | reverse complement strand
TCCAGGTCCGGTTGCCTTCCTCCAGTCCGAACGTCCCGATCTCGGTCGTTGAGGAGCCCTGAACCGTAACGACCGGTGTCGGGGCAGAAGTCGGTGTCGGTGTTGGCGTAGGAGTAGGTGTCGGAGTCGGAGTGGGAGTGGGAGTGGGTGTAGGTGTCGGAGTGGGAGTGAGTGTAGGCATAGAAGTAGGCGTAGGTGTGGGCATAGGCGTAGGTGTGGGCATAGGCGTAGGTGTGGGCATAGGCGTAGGCGTCGGAGTAGGCGTGGGCGTCGGCGTAGGCGTGGGCGTAGACGTTGGAGTGGGGGTTGATGCAGGAGCAGACGTGGAGGCAGTGGTGAGAGTGAGTGTTTGTCTCGAGGCATACTCGAATGCGCCCAGGTCCGGGGCGGCACCCTGGTACGGCCAAGGCGAGCTGGCATCGTTGAAGCCCGGCAGCACCACCCCTTTATCGATCAGGTCGCTGCCGGGTACCAGTGTGAAGTCTCCGTGGACAGGGTCGGTGAACTCACTCGTCGCCGACTGAATGAAGCCATGACTTTCCTGCCCTGTGACCGACAGGAACTTTGCCGACGTCTCACAGGTGACGTTGCCCCACTTGGCAAACCTGATACCGTCCTGGTCCGTATACAGCAGATCGTAATCAAAATCACAATTCACCGCATCCGAACTGTGCCCGAACTCAAGGATGTAACGGCCGGTCGCGTGTAAGATATTGTTCCGGGAGATGACGTTCGCCAGACCGGCGTTCGTCGCCAGCATGCCCTCATTGCCGTTGGTCGTGTACACCGTGTTCTGATAAATGTAGATACGACCCGTCGAACCATCCCCCAGCTTGAATCCTTCATCATCGCCGACATTGTTACGGTAATGAAGATTATAGAAGACGTTCCGGAAGATGTAGGTCGGACCGATGGCTACCGGACACGCCGAAACTCCTGAAAACGAGTCCGTCACGATGTTGTTGTAGATCCGGTTGTTGAGACCGTCCCCATCGGACTGGATTCCGTCATCGATAGCCCCGTTCACGTAGTTATTGTAGAAGTCATAGCCGTTGATATAGCCGAAGACGTTCTCCGGTCCCCCGCCGAACCCGTCGTACGGACTGCCGGTCACCGTATTGTCCCGTATCACAAGTCCGTCGCCGGGATACCACCAGTACACCCCGTCCTTGTCGCCGTGACCGTTGTAGTCGATGGTCAGCGTGTTGCGCTGCAGGATGGTGTTCTGCGCCCCGTAGTCGATCCTGATACCTGAGTCGGAATTGCCGGTGTTAGGATTGGTGATCGTGCAATCCTCCACGATGTTACCGGTGACCGCTCCGGCCGGCAAATCCCCCCCGGAAACCTTGACCGAAGTATTGGGGGTGTTCCGGAAGGTCAAGCCCTTGATCCTGATATAGCTGGCTTTGATCGTCAAGCTGGCTGTAAAAACGGGATTGTCACTGCCGTAGTTCCGGAACGTGATGTAGTTGTCGGAGGTACCGGAGGTCGTCAGCGTGGCCCCGCTCGAATACGTCCCGGCCTTGATGTACACCGTGCTCCCCGCCTTGGCTACGCCGGCCGCCCTGGCCAGTGTCTTGAACGGTGCAATCTCCGTCCCGGCATCATTGTCATTGCCGTTAGCGGCCACATAGTACGACGATCCGTTGCTCGCGGGATTGTCGTTCCAGGTCGTCACCGTGCCCGTGACCGGGTTGGTACCGGACACACCGTCAGGGTCACTGAAGGTTGCCTTGACTTCATAGGTGGTGTTGGCCTGCAGCCAGAAGATGCTGCCGCGGTAGGTGTTGACGTACGGGTTGGACTCGGAATGGCTGCCTGAGGTCACCGTGCTGCGCGTATCACGGTAAAGCGGCGGCGCGGTCTGCCATTCGCCCGCACCGCTGGCACGGTCCTGGAGCACGACGCTGTCATTCTGGTTGCCGTCTCCGCTGTAATGTACTATCACCCCGACGTGTTCTATCGTGGGTGTGAGCATCAGCCCGCCGGTGGTCGTCCCGCTACCGGCCGCCATCGCCGGCGCGGTAAATACCAGCCCGAACAACGAAACCGTCAGGATCAGCGAAAGTCCGGCGCTGACAAACTTATACCGAAAATACCGGCTGACATGTCTTGACAAACACGTCACAACATAGCTAAAATCGCAATGGAACATGAGATTCACCTCTTGTGTTCTCTTCTTGCCCTGACGTGCGGGTTCGAGCTACACGTCAGGGCCTTCTTCATTATGTCTTGAATGGTCCTGGTATCCGGTTGTACTTCCTCCTTTCCCGACTGATAGTAATTCCCCTTTTTTTATACTGTTTCACGTGAATATGTTATGAATAGTCAGAAGACATCAAAAATCCATTAAAATTCACCAGCGTATCGTCTCTGCGGGATATCACCGGATTTCAAACGCCAACCCAGTATATCCCGGCCTCAAACGGACCGTCAATGAGCGTTTGGTACCACGACCGGGGGAGTCAATGGTCTGTGAGAGTTGGCAATAAAAGGCACAACAGGGCACGTTTTCGGCCATCCGTCGTTTGAAAATCAAGACGGGATGACACGCTCGTGCCCTGTCATAATGGCTCGCCGCAGGGAGATACGACGGCGAACGGGTCTACCGTTTACAGGGTTTTCTGATTACAGCGGACCGGCTCAGCCGCTCTTCGCCGACGTCAGCACGGTTTCCTGCCGTAGGTCCGCCCCCAGCATCCCCGCGATGTTGTGGTAGAGGAACTGCCGCAGTCCCGGACCGAGGTCGGGGTCCTTCATCGCGATGGTAATGGAGGCTTCCAGCCAGCCGAGCGGCGTGCCGGCATCGTACCGGGCGCCGTCGAACTCGCAGGCGTACACTGACTGGTTGTCGAGCAGCATCTTCAGTCCGTCGGTCAGCTGGTACTCCCCGTTGACGCCGCGGGTAACCTCGTTCAGTTTGCGGAATATTTCCGGCGTCAGGAGATATCTCCCCATGATAGCCAGGTGGGAAGGGGCATCGGCAACGGAAGGTTTTTCCACCATGTCGTATACCTGGTGGGTCCGCGGGGCTATCTGCCGTGAGGCAATGATGCCGTACCGGGAGACTTCTTCATCGCTGACCTGCTTGATGGAGAGAACGCTGCCTCCGAATTCCTGGTAGACTTCCACCATCTGCGGCAGCACGGAAGCCGGCTGTTCGAACAGGTCATCCGGCAGTATCAGGAGGAACGGCTCCTCCCCGATCACTTTGCTCGCAGTGAGAACGGCGTGTCCCAGGCCGAGTTGCTCCCGCTGCCGGACGAAGACGATATCGGCCAGTTCCGACAGGCCGCGAAGGCTCGCGACCATCTCGGCGTCTCCTTTTTGCAGCAGGACACTCTCCAGCTCGAGCGACCGGTCGAAATAGTTCTCGATCGAGGACTTTCCGGCGGACGTCACCACGACCACCAGATCGACCCCGCAGGCGACCGCCTCCTCGATGCTGTGCTGAATGACCGGTTTGTTCCCGAGCGGCAGCATCTCCTTGGGCTGACTCTTCGTCACCGGGAGAAATCTGGTACCCCATCCCGCGGCCGGTATCACTGCTTTTTTTACTCTCATCGGTTTGCCTCCAACGGCAATGCCGGCGCAGCGACCTGCTGCCGGGCATTTTCGACATTTTCCCGTGGTAATTGCCAGAACGACAGGTCGGGACGGAAATGCAGCCTGTATATGGGGACCGCTTCCGCCAGTTGACTGGAAGCCCGGAACAGATTGCCGAGCAGCCGGCTGTCGTCGCTGAAGAACAGGGCGTTCTTGAACACTTCCACCACGCTCTTGGCCCTATCCAGCTTTTCCACGCGGTTTTGAGGGCCTTCCCGGAGCAGGTAGACCGCACCGATGTCCACCGGCTCCACCGCCCTGCTGCCGCCGTTACCGGCGGCGAAAGGAACGCCGAAAGCCTGATAACGGCCCCCGTGTTTCCTGATGATGACTTTATCATTGGTTATCAAGGTCCGCGCCAGAGAAAGCCGGGCGCCCACCGTCTTGCCGCAGTCCGGCATCCCGAAGTAGACCTCGGCATGGTTGTTTTGCCGGATCGCGAAGGCATCGAAGAGCAAGGCCTGCTCTTCGACAAGGACGAGGGAGAACACGGTATTGAGGAAACTCTCGAAGCTCCTGAGGTTGCGGGGCATCTTGGCGAGCACCTTGCGCGTGAAGGTGTTCACCACGGCAATAAAGGGGTCGATATCCTGCTTGATCAGGTAGTTGTTTTCCGATTTCAGTCTCTTCACGTTGGGAGACGCCGTGCCCTTCAGGTACTCGGCCTCGAACTCGGACCGGGACATTACTTGGAGGACGATATCATACCGGACCGGTCCTATCCGGGATGCCGCGCCGAGGCCGGTCCTGAGCGTGTTGAGAAACGCGGTGTCCTGGCTGATGATATGGCAGGTGATACCGCCGAAAGATATCAACAGGCTGTTATATCTCGTGGACGGGTTCTGTATGGCCTTGTATACATCCGCAAACATCTCTGTTCGTGCCACAGCGAGCCAGATACTTTTGGCTATCCCGGTTCAGCCGCGTGAGGGCTTCACGACCGGTGACGCTATCAGTGTAGAAAAGCCGGGTGTAAGAGGAAGTTAGAATGGAGTACTAAAATGGTTAGATTCAATCACGGCGCCGGAAGGCTGATTACGAGGAGCGTCGGCCTCTATTAGACCGGGACCGGTCGTTCAATGTGATAAAGCATCCCCCGGGATCGTCCGGAACCGGATACGAAAAACCTTGAGATATCGGGGACATGCTGCCGTGAAGCGAGCAGACGTTATCCGCAGACACCGCCGTCCCGGTTGAGGAATGTCTCCACGTCTGCCATGCTGAACCGGTACTCCCGGCGCCTGCCGACGCGGTACGAAGGAAGCACGCCGATCTTGCTCCAAAGCCTGACGGTGTTCGGATGAACGCCCAGCAGATGGGCGACTTCGGAAACGGTCAGCAACCGCGGCGGCAGTTTATCTTTATCCGTGAAATAGGGCGACATTTGGTCACTCTGGTGAATTCTGTGCAATCATTACGTACTAACACTACGGTTTATTAACGTTAGCTACAATAAAGGTATTACCTATACTTTTACAGGGTACCATCCATCACCCCCGGCCGGCCCGACTGAATATACCCTCCTCCGGATGCATTATCACCGCATCACAACACTTTACTTACAATTTTCCAACCGGCGGTGTCCTACTATGTATGTTAATGGATACGGTCGGATTTCTGTCCAAGTCCCGCGGCTACAAGAACCTGTCCCTCAGGATCGTCAGCATCGTTCGACGCTTCGGCGTCGGCGCGCGCAAATTCGAGAAACTGCTGCTCCGTTTCGGCGCGCTGACGAAATCCCTGGGCTGCCGCCCCACGTTCGCCATCACGGCGGTTACCCTCAAGCGTCACCCGCGCGCCATCCGGGAGCTGTGCCGGCTCGGCGTCGAGTTCATGGTCCACGGCTATATCCACACGGACTACGCCGTGGTGCCGCCGGAAGAGCAAAAACGGCATTTCGCCCGGGCGATGCGGGTCTTCAAATCGTGCCGGGTCCCCTTCTCGGGCTTCCGGGCCCCCTTTCTACGAACCAACCCGACCACACAACCGGTCCTAGCCAACCTGGGGTTCCCGTTCGACAGCAGCCACAGCCTGTACTGGGACGTGGTCGAGCCCGATGGAGACTTTCCCGGGACGTGGAGTGAGTACGAGCGGCTGCTCGAGTTCTACCAGGCCCGACCGGCCGCGGAGTACCTCTCCCTGCCCCATATATACAACGGTATTTTGGAGCTGCCCGTCTCGCTGCCGGACGATGAAGCCCTGGTCGAGCGACTGGGCATTACCCACAAGTGGGCCATCAGCGCCGTCTGGCGAGACATGCTTCAGAAGTCCCACGAGCGCGGGGAGCTGTTCATCATCCAGCTCCACCCGGAACGGATACGGCTTTGCGAGGCCGCCCTCAACGATTGCATCGAGCAGGGCAAACGGCTCAGCCCGTCCGTCTGGACGGCATCCCTCCAGGAGATTACCGAATGGTGGGGCGAAAAGCAGGGGTTCGGGTGGGAAATCGATGAGGCGCGGCCGGGCAGGTACCGTATCAAGGCGACGTGCTCGGACCGGGCCTCCATTCTGGTGAAGAACGGCCTGCCCGATTGCCCGACGCAATCGTGGGACGACAGCTATCAGTTGGTCCCGCAGCGTGAGTTCGTTATGGAAAGTCCAGTCCTCCCGGTCATCGGCCTGGACGAGCAAGCCCCTCTGGCCCTGTCGGAATTCCTGCTCCAAGAGGGCTACGCCGTCGAGAGGACCGAACACCCGGAACGCTGCAGCGTCTTTCTCGGTAACATCGACTCCTTCACCCGGGCGGACGAAAAACCCCTCGTCGAACGCCTTGATGCCGTGGCGACGCCGCTCGTCCGGTTCTGGCGATGGCCCGAAAAGGCGAAGAGCGCCATGGCCGTCACCGGGGACATCGATTCCATCACTCTGGTGGATTTCGCCTGGCGCGTACTGGAAAACTGGCAGCAAGGCAGGAAGGAACCCTACCAGCCGGGGAGTAACCATGACCGCAACAGCAATTTTGCCGGATAACCGGCCACGCACCACGACGACGATCATCGACCCGACCAGCGACGAAAGATGGTCGCGGTTTATCGAGGGCAACAAGGATGCCGGCGTCTTTCACACCGCCGCCTGGGCCCGGGTGATCGAGGAAGCCTATCACTACGTGCCCCGCTACTATGCTGCCGTTGACAGCTCCGGGGCCATCCACGCCGCCGTGCCGCTCTGGCACATCAAGAGCCGGCTGACGGGCAACCGGCTCGTCTGCCTGCCCTTCTCGGACGCATGCAGCCCGCTCGGTGACGAGGTGGACATCATCGCGCTGCTGGGTACCGTGAAGGAGGACATTAC
>CAZOMF010000131.1:0-6899 GCA_964580635.1 uncultured Dehalococcoidaceae bacterium | reverse complement strand
TCGGCGACTACCAGATAAGCAGCATCTTCAAGAAGACCCACGTGATGAACAACGGTGACATGTGGGTAGTTTTCAGCGGCGGCGGCGCCGGCTACGGGGACGTGCTGGAGCGGAGCCCGGAGGCGGTGATACAGGACCTCAAGAACGAGATCATCTCCACGTGGTCGGCGGAGCACGTGTACCACGTCGTGTTCGACCCGGAAACGCTGGAGGTGGACGCCGAGAAGACGGAGCAGGCCCGCCAGGCCGAGCGGAAGGACCGCCTCGCCCGGAGCCAGACCTGGGACGAGTTCCAGAAGGAGTGGCCACCGCTCAGGCCGCCGGAAGAAATCATGGAGTACTACGGCTCCTGGCCGGACGGCAAGAAGGAGCGGGAGATCATCCGCCTCTAAGGCGGGCGGTACCATGGACACGGCGATGACCGGCAAAGCGATGGTGCGGGGGGCCTTCGAGCAGGCCGCCCTGCCCCGCCTGCCGTTCCTGCCCTGGGTGTTCACCCACGCCGCCAAACTGGAGCAGGTGCCGGTCAGGCGCCTCTACGCGGACCCCACGCAGTACGTCAAGTGCCTCCAGAACGCCCGCAAGCTCTACGGCTATGACGGCATCAGCACCGGGCTGGATGTCTCGCTGGCAGCCGAGCTGGCCGGCGGTCCGGTAATCCGGGGTGACGAGGACGCTTTCCCGGTGATTAAGCCGCTGCCGGGTTTCGACGCGGGACGGCTGGAAAGCATCGACGTCGAGAAAGCGGCGGCCGCCGGCCGCTTTGCGACGGTCATGGAATCCGTTAAACGTATCAAGATGGTGGCCGGAGCGAACCTGGCGTTGGCGGCGGCCGTACCCGGCCCGCTGTCCCTGGCCGCGGCGTTGACCGGGAAAGGACCGGAAGAGAGCCTTGACCTGGCGGAACCCATAGCCACGTTCCTGTTGAAAATCGTGCAAATGCTGTGCCAGCAGGAGCCGGACCTTATCGTCGTGGCCGATCCGCTGGCGGGAAGTCTGACCGGCGGGAAGCTCGCCCGGCTCGAAGGGACGCTCGGCCCGCTCGTCAACAGCGTCCGTTTCTATAACGCGTTTACGGTGCTGGTTCCCGGAACGGTCAATCCGGATACGCTCGGAGAGCTCATCGGGCTGGGGTTCGACGGCGTGGTCGCGCCGGGCGTCGGCATCGAGACCTGGCAGGCCGCCGCAGGCGGACGCGGCTGCGCGCTCGGGCTGGCGGTACCGTCCACTATCCTGCTCAATGGCGGTGACGCCGTGAAGGAATATTTGAAGAACTATCTGCCCGATGGACCCATGCCGGGCGTCTTCGTCACGACAGAGGGAGACGTGCCCCCGGCGACCCCACCGGAAAGCCTGAAGGCCGTCATGCAAACGGTCACCGGGGTGAGCTAAGGATATTGTTATGACAACCAACAAACGCTACCAGACCTGCCGGGAGGCGGTCGCGGATATACCGGACGGCGCCACGGTGATGATCGGCGGCTTCGGCTCCTTCGGGGGCCTGCCGACCCACCTCATCGTGGCGCTGGCGGAACAGGGCGCCAGAGACCTCACCGTCATCGCCAACATGGGCGGGGTTGGGTTCGAGCTGAGCGGCCGTATCAAACCGGGAGGCTACCAGGACGCGGGCGTGCTGTTCGAGCACGGGCAGGTGAAGAAGTTCATCGGGTCGGTGCCGGCCCTCGGCGGGATGCCGCCCACCTCCCCGCTCGAACTGGCCTACAACGCCGGCACGCTGGCGCTGGAGACGGTGCCGCAGGGAACGCTGGCGGAACGGATACGCTGCGCCGCAGGCGGGCTCGGCGGGTTTTATACGCGAGTCGGGGCCGGGACGGTCGTGGCGGAAGGCAAGGAAACGAAGGTCATCGACGGCAATGAGTATATTTTAGAGCTGCCCCTGACGGCCGATTACGCCCTCATCAAGGCGTCCAAAGCGGACGAACTCGGCAACCTCCTCTACCGGGGCACGGCCCGCTGCTTCAACCCGGTCATGGCGGCGGCGGCGCAGGTCACCATCGTCGAGGTGGACGAGATAGTGGAAGCCGGCGGGCTCGACCCGGAGGCCGTGGTCACACCCCATGTTTATGTCAATCGTATCGTGGAGGTGGCGGCATGAAGGAACGCCTCGACGAGATGACCATCGCCCTACGCGCGGCCCGGGAGTTCAACGACGGCGCCATCGTCAACCTCGGCTACGGGATGCCGGGGCTCTGCGCCGATTTCATTCCAGGCGGACGCACCGTTTACTTCCAGAGCGAGAACGGCGTGCTGGGCTACGGCGGTCTGGCGAGCGACGCCGGGAAGGACTACGAGCTCATCAACGCGTCGGACCAGCCGGTGACGCGGGCGCCGGGGATGTGCTTCTTCGACAGCGCCGCGGCCTTCGACATGATACGCGGCGGGCACATCGATGTCGTCGTCCTCGGGGCTTACCAGGTCTCGGAAAAAGGCGACCTGGCCAACTGGGGCCGGCCCGGCCGCCCGGCCACCGGGATGGGCGGCGCCATGGACCTGGCGGTCGGCGCGGGCCGGGTCATCGTCACCATGCTCCACACGACGCGGGAAGGCGGGCCGCGTATCGTCGAGGAGTGTACCTTCCCGCTGACGGCGAGCCGCTGTGTGAGCCTGATCATCACCGACCTGGCGGTCATGGAGATAACGCCGGACGGCCTCGTGCTCAAGGAGCTGGCGCCCGGCTGGACCTTCGACGAGGTACAGGCGCTGACCGGCGCCCGCCTGACGCCGGAGCCTGATCTCAAGGAAATCGAGCTGTAGACGCGGAGATAACGCATGGAAATCACGCTGCCGGCGCGGCCGGAAGCACTCAAGCTGGACCTCGACTGCACGGCGCTCATCGTCGTCGATATGCAGAACGCCTTCTGCAAGAAGGGCGGCACGCTCGACGCCATGGAGAGCCTCGACGAAGCGCGCACCGAGTGCGTCATCAAGACGGATAAAAAGGTCATCGACGCCTGCCGCGGCGCCGGGGTCAGGGTCGTCTACCTGCGGATGGGTTACCAGCCGGACCTCTCCGACGCCGGCGGGCCGGAATCCCCTAACTACCGGAAGGAGCTGGCGCTCGTCACCATGCGGGAGCACCCGGAGCTGGCCGGCAAATACCTCGTCCGGGGGAGTTGGGACTGGGAGATCATCGACGAGCTGCACCCGGCGGCCGGAGACATTACCGTCGACAAGCACCGCTACAGCGGTTTCGCCAATACCGAGCTCGATACCGTGCTCAAGGGACTGAACGCCAAATACCTCGTCTTCGTCGGCATCGCCACGAACGTGTGCGTGGAGTCCACGCTCCGCGACGCCTATTTCAACGAGTATTTCCCGGTGCTGGTGGACGACGGCTGCGGGCACATCGGGCCAGACTTCACCCACCAGGCCACCGTGTGGAACGTGACCTCGGTGTTCGGCTGGGTCACCACCTCCGACGAGCTGGTGCAGGCCCTGCAAACCACGTAATACCCGTCGAGGAGCTGTTTCATGACCGAGAGAAAATACGAGAAGAACATCGTGACCGGCGTGCGGCCGGACCTGCAACTGGCCGATTTCCGCATCAACACCAACGATTTCGTGCCGGGCATGGAGACGCGCCTGGTGCACCTGGACGAAAAGACCCTGCCGGGCTCGTTCTATGTCTCCTGCTTCTGGTTCTGGAAGGGGTCGGAGGAGGTGCTCGTCAAATCCCACGTCCACGAGTACGACGAGGTGCTCGCCCTCATCGGGACCGACTACTCGCAGCCCGAGGAACTGGGCGGCGAGGTGGAGTTCTGGATGGGCGACGAAAAGTACCTTATCACCAAGACCTGCCTGGTATTCGTGCCGGCCGGGCTGAAGCACTCGCCGTTCATCGTGCGGCGGGTTGATACGCCCATCTTCCACTTCACCACCGGCCCCACGCACATGTATATCTAAAGGAGACCACCATGTACGGATGGCGCGCCCGACTGGGCGTTCTCGTGCCCTCGGGCATCATCGCGACGGAGCCGGAATTCAACCGGGTCGTGCCGGAAGGGGTGTGCTGTCACTACCACCGGTACAAGTTCGAAGGCGGCGGCCGGCCGGAAGACATACTGAAGGACCTCTACGCGGCGGGTGACGACATCGTCGAGGCGTCCCGGCTCATCGCGGACGCCCGTCCCTCGGTGGTGGCCATGGCCGGGACGGCGGTCAGCTTCATCGGCGGCTACCGGTACGACCGTGAGCTCATCGAGAAACTCCAGGCGGCCCACAACGTGCCGGCGACGACGACCTCCACCTCGGTCATCGACGCGCTCCGCGCGATGGGAATCAAGAAGGTGTCCATCGCCATGCCCTACGTCGAGGAGGTGGCCAAGGCGGCCATCAAGTTCGTCGCCGACAATGGCATCGACGTGCTGGAAGCCAAGTGGCTCAACAAGGCCGGTTTCGACATACCGAGGATATCGAAGGAGACGGTCTACCGACTCGGACGAGAGGTCGACCGGCCGGACAGCGAAGCCCTCTTCATCAGCTGTACGAGCCTGCACACGCTGGACGTCATCGAGCGACTGGAGACCGACCTCGGCAAGCCGGTCGTCACCAGCAACCAGGCGACCATCTGGAACCTGCTGCGGCTGGCCGGCATCAAGGACCGGGAAGCCGGCTTCGGCAAGCTGCTGTCCGACTACTAAATCAGTCCGTATCCTTTGCCCACGCCTCTTCCAGGTGCCGCATGAACGCCGCGGGAAGCGGCCCGCGGGCCGCAGCGCCCACCGCGGTGTCTATCTGACCGATATCGGAGTAGCCGACGAGCACGGTGGAGACGCGCGGTTCCATGAGGGCGAAGCGGACGGCCGCCTCAGGCAGCGGCGGTTCATCCCCCGCCAGCGAGAGCAGCGCACGGACGCGGCGTTCCTCCCGGGCGTACTCGGCGCCGCCCGCCAACGCGCCGCCGACGGTCGGTGACGCGTAGCCGGTACGGGCCGCGGCCCCGCCGAGGGCACCGGCCGCCATAACCCGGATGACAAGGACGCCCATACCGAGCCCGCCGGCAAGGCCGATGAGCTGCCCGAAGTCCTGCCCGCCGAAGCCGGACGGCACCACCCGGCCCGCCGACGGATTAATGAGGTTGTAGTACGCCTGGACGGTATCGAAGCGCCGGCTCCCGATGACGGCCTTGATGGCCGCGGTATCGCCGAGGCCGGTGATGCCGAGAAACCGGACCAGGCCCCTGGATCGAATCTTCTCGAAGACGTCGGCGACGCCGCCGGTCCGCAGCACATCGTCCGACGTGATCCCTGCGCCGTTCACGATGGGCGAATGGAGCTGGAGCAGGTCGACGTGCTCGCGTCCGAGCCGGGCCAAGCTCGTCTCGACGGAGGAGGTGACGAAGCGCTCGAGGTCCGCCAGGTTTTCCGGGTTCACCCGGACCTTGGTGCCGACATGGACATCCGGCTTGAGATGTGCCAGCACCTTGCCAAGATTGGTTTCGGATCGGCCCCGGCCGTAGTCCGGCGCGGTATCGAAATAGTTGATGCCGAGCTCGACGGCGCGGGAGACGGCCGCCACCTGCTCCTCGAACGTCCCCCGCACCATCAGCCCGCCGATGCTGCCGCAGCCGAAGCCGATCTCGGATATACTGAGTCCGGTGGTTCCCAGTTCTCGATAGTTCATAACCAGTTCCTCGTAAGGAATGGTATCTCACTCCGAGGAGAACGGCAACTATTTTTTCGGCCGGACCGAGGCCGCTTCGGTGAGGCGGGCGTCGATGAAGATGATCGGCTTGCCCAGGCGCTTGACGATGAGGGGACAGTGGGGCGTGCCGGCCGGTATGAAGGCGTAGAACGGGTAGTTTATCTTCCGGACCTCGTTGTCCAGTGTGAACTCCACGTCGGCGTCGAAATCCACGAAGTTATCGGACGTGCCGATGAGGAAGATGTACTGGTCGAAGGGGTGCTCATGGGTGGGGCCGCTGATATTGTCCGGCTCGGTGATATGGGCGAAGCCGATGGCCATGTTGGAATCGGGATTGTCCCTGGCGCCGAGCGCCGTGACCATGGGGTGGGTGATGGTCTTGATAACGGACGTCCAGGGCTTGAGCTCGAAGATGTTTTTACCGTGCTCCACGTTCTCCAGTTTTTCGAGACTTACCATGAGAAACCTCCATATTCAGTTACTCTGAGAACTAAAGGTCCTTCGGCTCGTCCCCGACCCACACCGGTGGCTCGTCGTCGCCCTGTATCCGGGCGTCGATGAAGATGAGGGGCTTGCCGACGCGGGTGATGCGGAGCGGCTCGTGGGTCATGCCCGCCGGGATGTAGGCATAGAAAGGATAATCGATCTTGTGCCAGGCGTCCTCCAGGTAAAACTCCACGTCGGCGTCGAACTCCACGAAATTCTTGGCGCCGAAGAGGAAAATCCACTGGTCGCGGTTGCGGTGGATGTGCGTCTGGATGCCTATCTTCTCTTCCGGCTTGTCGATGTAGGCGAAGCCGATGGCCAGCTTGGAGCCGGGGATGTCCCGCTCCCCCAGCGCGGTAATCATGGGCAAGGTGATGCTCTCGTGCATGGACTTCCAGGGCTTGAGCTCCACCAGGTTCGATTCATGGCGGAGGTTTTCCAGCTTCTTCAGACTTACCATAGACCCTCCTTTTAAGGGATCCCGTTCCGTATAGTGATATTCAGGCGAAAAAGGGGGACGCCGGAACGGCATCCCCCTTTCGTATATCCGGTGGCAGACGATTATTCCGGTTTTTGTTCGGCGATATACTTGACGGACGCGTGCTTCTTCACGGACTCGGGGCGCACGGACGCCTCCTCGGTGACCCGGGCATCGATGAAGATGAACGGCTTGCCGACGCGCTTCACATCGAGCGGGCAGTGCATGATGTTCTTGGGGATGAAGATGTAGCAGGGGTAGTTGATCTTGA